>JBKJON010000441.1:0-5385 GCA_046595715.1 Marmoricola sp. | reverse complement strand
CAGGACCGTCCCGGAGCTGCTGGCCGAGGAGCTGCGTCGCCTCGACGAGGACGACACCTACGCCGCCACGACGCGACGACTCGTGAAGCTGGCATCGAGATGACTGAGATCAAGGTGCACCCGAGCGCCGAGGCCGTGGCTCGCGCCGTCGCCGAACAGCTCCTCGCACGCATCGCGTCCGCGCAGGCGCAGGGGCGCGTGCCGTCCATCGTCCTGACCGGCGGGACCATCGCGAACCAGATCTACCGAGCCGTCGCCGCGCTTCCCTCCGGGGACGTCGACTGGACGCAGGTCGACTTCTGGTGGGGCGACGAGCGCTACGTGCCCGCCGACTCCTCCGACCGCAACGACCGCGCGGCCGAGCTCGACCTGCTCGACGTCGTGGGAGTCGACCCGGCGCGCGTGCACGCCATGCCGGCGGCCGACGAGGTGCACCCGGACCTGGAGGCGGCCGCTGCGGCGTACGCCGCGGAGGTGCGGGAGCACGGCGGTGGGGAGTTCGACCTCGTGCTGCTGGGCCTGGGACCCGACGGCCACGTCGCCTCGCTCTTCCCGCACCACCCCCAGCTCGAGGGGCTGGAGGACATCGCGGTAGCCGTGACGGACTCGCCGAAGCCCCCGCCCGAGCGCATCAGCCTCACCTTCAGTGCCCTCAACCGGACCCGTGAGGTGTGGTTCCTGGTGACCGGCGACGGCAAGGCCGAAGCGGTGGCCAGGGCCTTGGCCGACGAGGGATCGGTCCAGCAGACCCCCGCCCGTGGTGTCACGGCCGAGCCAAGCACCTGGTGGCTCGACGAGGACGCGGCCTCCGCCCTCTAGCTCCGCCGAGCGGGCACTTCTGTCACGCCAGGGGACGCCGAGCGGGCAGTCCTGTCACGCTGCAGAGCATCGAGCGGGCAGTTCAGTCTGTTCGGCGACGAGGTGTCCACAGGGTCCGGTGCCGCCGGGCGGCTGCGTAGCCAGCTTGCAGCTGCATGACGGGTGAGGGATCACGGCCGTAGACCTCGTGCTTGGTGAAGGGGTCGATCCTCCAGCCCCTGTGATCGCTGATCCAGCCGCTGCGCGCTTCGTCGTACTCCTGGTCCTCGGCGGCGGTGTGGAACTCCTCGCCGTTGTACTCCGCCGCGTAGCGCACGTCGGGGTCGGCAAGGTCCAGCCGGTAGATGGGTACGCCGTCGTCGGAGTGGATCCAGTACTGCAGCTCGGGCCTGGGCAGACCCGCGTCGTGCCAGTGGAGGCGGAGCGCTCCTTCACCCGGAGACTCGGACCGCCCGTCGCCGAGGGGAGCGAGTGTCCGAAGCTGGATGACTCCTCGGTAACCCTTGAACCGCCCGATCTCGGCCACGAGCAACTCGTGCGGTATGCCGATACGGAGGAACCCGTCGATCGCCGCCAGCGCATCGAAACGCCAGAGCAGGCGGCCCAGGTCCAGAGCCGTACGAAGCGCTGTCGTCGCTCGTACGCCGTGCACGAGCGTGATGTCTCTGGCGAGAAGACCACGCCGACGGCCGTCGACCTCCGGCCGCCTGACCCGCGTGTCGTCGACATGGACGACGTCGATCGGGGGCGCCAGGGTCAGCGCCGTACGCGGAAGGATGTCGACACCGTGCAACCAGGCCGCCGTGCGGTCCGTGACCACTGCGGTGGCTGGCACCACGAGGGCAAGCGCACGGGCACGCATGAGGGTGTCGTCCGGCGCCTGTGACACGGCGTACACGCCCCTGACCACTGGCCGGATCAGGCCGCTGGCCGCGATGCATCTGAGCGAGCGCCGAGAGACTCCGAGCACCAGAGCCTGGGCCGGTGTGAACGGCGAGTCGAGCGGGAGGGGGCAGCCTGCGCCGAGGAAGGCGCCGCGGGCGTCGAGCCAGGTGGGATCCATGCCCGGAAGGATGGGCGAAGATCCGACGGCCCGCTCCCGTCATCCACAGGGCCGGTTCTCAACTGCCCGTTCACCGCACCACCGTGTGCCGCAAGTGCCCGGTCACCGCACCACCGCGTGCCGCAACTGCCCGGTCGGCGCACCACCGTGTGCCGCAAGTGCCCGGTCAGCGTGCCAAGGCGGGTGGGGAGGCTAGAAGACGACGTCGCCGCTCTTGCGACGGGCGCGCAGGGTGGCGACCGCCTCGTTGAGGATCTCCTTGGCCTCGGCGTCGGAGCGACGCTCCTTCACGTAGGCCAGGTGTGTCTTGTAGGGCTCGATCTTGGGCGCCGGTGGCGGGTTGTCGCAGTCGAGGCTCGCCGGGAGCCCGCAGCGCGGGCAGTCCCAGGTCGCCGGCACGTTCGCCTCGACGGCGAACGCGATCAGCGTCCGGTGCTCGTGGGAACAGAAGTACGTGACGTTCTGACGGGGAGCAGCGTCACCGCGCTCCGCCTCGCCCATGGGTCCAGCGCCGACACGGCTGCCCCGGATGGCGTTTCCTGCGCCTGCCACGGTGTGACTCCTTCGAGAGATCGTTGAGGATCAGTTGCCGGTCTTGAGCAGGAGCCCAAGTCCGACCACGCACGCGAACCACACCATGGCCGTACCCACGGTGATGCGGTCCAGGTTGCGCTCGGCCACGGACGATCCGCCGAGACCACTCGAGACGCCACCACCGAACATGTCGGAGAGCCCGCCACCGCGCCCCTTGTGGAGGAGCACCAGCAGGATCAGGAGCAAGCTCGAGATGACGAGCAAGACCTCGAAGACGATAACCACGGGGTGGAGCCTAACCGATCGTGCGCGCAGATCAGAGGAGGGGCATGTCGTAGAAACGACAGATGCCGCCGAACTCGTCGACCTGAAGGCTGGCTCCGCCGACAAGACAACCGTCGACATCGGACTTCTGCATGATTCCCCCGACGTTGTTGGCCTTCACCGAGCCTCCGTAGAGGATCCGGAGGCCTGCCGCGGCGTCCTCGCCGGCGGTCTCCTCGACGCGGGCCCGAATGGCCGAGCAGACCTCCTGCGCGTCGTCCGGGGTGGCGACCTCCCCCGTGCCGATGGCCCACACGGGCTCGTAGGCGACCACGAGCCCGGCCACCTGCTCCGGGGTGAACCCGGCGAGCGAGCCGTCGACCTGCGCCAGCGTGTGCTCCACCTGACGGCCCTCCTGGCGCACCTCGAGCCCCTCGCCCACACAGACGATCGGAGTCATGCCCGCAACGAGGGCCTGGTGGGCCTTGGCGTTGACCAGCGCGTCGTCCTCGCCATGGTGCTGACGCCGCTCGGAGTGACCCACGACGACGTAGGAGCAACCGAGCTTGGCCAGCATGGCGGCTGAGATCTCACCGGTGTAGGCGCCGTCGTCGTGCACCGAGACGTCCTGCGCGGCGTACTTCAGCTGGAGCCGGTCGCCGTCGACCATGGTCTGCACGCTGCGGATGTCGGTGAACGGCGGGACCACCACCACCTCGACCTTGGAGTAGTCGTGCTTCTTGTCCGACAGGGTCCAGGTGAGCTTCTGCACCAGTACGACGGCCTCCTGGTGATTGAGGTTCATCTTCCAGTTGCCGGCCATCAGGGGCGTACGAGCTTGCTTGGGCATGTTCCTACTTCACTGGTTGAGGACGTCGATGCCGGGGAGGTTCTTGCCCTCGAGGTACTCGAGGCTCGCTCCCCCGCCGGTGGAGATGTGCCCGAAGGCATCGTCGGCGAATCCGAGCCGGCGTACGGCGGCCGCGGAGTCCCCACCTCCGACGACGGAGAGCCCGTCGACCTCGGTGAGGGCCTGGGCCACGGCACGGGTGCCCCCGGAGAAGGCCTCGAACTCGAAGACGCCCATGGGCCCGTTCCAGAAGACGGTACGGGCCTGCTCGATCGCAGCAGCGAACGCCTTGGCGGACTCCGGGCCGATGTCCAGACCGATCTGGTCGGCCGGCATGGCGTCGGCCGCCACCGTCGTGGCGGGCGCCTCCGCCTTGAACTCGGGCGCGACCAGCACGTCGGTCGGGAGCACGATCTCGACGCCACTGTCCTTCGAACGCTGGAGGTACTCCCGGCAGGTCTCGATCTGGTCCTTCTCGAGGAGGCTCTGGCCGACCTCGTGCCCGTTGGCCGCCAGGAAGGTGAACACCATCCCGCCACCGATGAGCAGCTGGTCGGCCTTGCCGAGGAGGTTGTCGATCACGGCCAGCTTGTCGCTGACCTTGGAGCCGCCGAGCACCACCACGTAGGGGTGGGCCGGTTCCTCGGTGAGCCGGCGCAGCACCTCGATCTCGGTGCGGACCAGTCCGCCCATGGCGTGAGGAAGTCGCTGCGCCACGTCGTACACGCTGGCCTGCTTGCGGTGCACCACCCCGAAGCCGTCGCTGACGAAGCCGTCGCCGAGGGCGGCCAGCTCGTCGGCGAAGGCACCACGCTCGGCGTCGTCCTTGCTGGTCTCGCCGGCGTTGAAGCGGACGTTCTCGAGCAGTGCCACCTCGCCGTCGGCCAGCGCGTCGACGACCGCCTGCGCGGACTCCCCGACCGTGTCGGTCGCGAAGAACACCGGGGTCCCCAGCAGCTCACCGAGCCGGTCGGAGACCGGCTTGAGGGAGTACGTCGGGTCGGGCGACCCCTTGGGGCGTCCGAGGTGAGCCATCACGACGACCCGGGCCCCGGCCTCCGACAGCTCCTTGATGGTGGGGACGCTCGCGCGGATGCGACCGTCATCGCCTATCTTGTCGCCGTCCAGCGGCACGTTCAGGTCCGAGCGGACCAGCACGCGCTTGCCGGTGACGCTGCCGCCGAGCCGGGCCGCCAGGTCCTCGATGGTGGCGCCCACGATCAGAGCGTGGCGCCGATGTGGGTGATCAGGTCGGCGAGGCGGCAGGAGTAGCCCCACTCGTTGTCGTACCAGCCGATGACCTTGACCTGGTTGCCGAGCACCTTGGTCAGCCCGGAGTCGAAGATGCACGAGCTCGGGTCGGTGACGATGTCGGAGGACACGATCGGGTCGGTGGTGTACTTCAGGTAGCCCTTCAGCGGGCCGCTCTCGGCCGCCTTGCGGACCGCCTCGTTGACCTCATCGGCCGTGGTCTCCCGACCGACCTCGATGGTCAGGTCGGTGGCCGATCCGGTCGGCACCGGGACCCGGATGGCGAAGCCGTCCAGCTTGCCCTTGAGCTCGGGCATCACCAGCGCGATCGCCTTGGCGGCGCCGGTGGAGGTCGGCACCAGGTTGATCGCCGCGGCGCGGGCCCTACGCAGGTCCTTGTGCGGGCCGTCCTGCAGGTTCTGGTCACCGGTGTACGCGTGGATGGTCGTCATCAGGCCCTTGACGATGCCGAACTCGTCGTGGATCGCCTTGGCCATCGGCGCGAGGCAGTTGGTCGTGCACGAGGCGTTGGAGATGACCGCGTGCGCGGCCGGGTCGTAGTCCTCGTGGTTCACGCCCATGACGATGGTGACGTCCTCGTTGG
>JBKJON010000178.1:0-2618 GCA_046595715.1 Marmoricola sp. | reverse complement strand
GTCAGAGTTTAGGCGCCCCAGCCGCCCGATACGGTTGCTACTGAGGTTGTCCCGGGTCTCGTAGAACTTGAGGTGGCGGTCCCCCGCTCGATGCCTTCCTTGCGGTAGGTGTTGGGCGTCCGCCAAGACAACCCGACGAACAGGGGACCGCTGTGACCAAGAAGTATCAGACGACAGAGTTCGACACGAGTGCGCTCGCCGTGCCCGAGCAGGTGAGTGTGGCGATGAACGAGATCGCCGCCGACATGCGCGAGGGCCTGCTCGCGCTCGCTGTCGGCGCCGGGCTGCAGGTCATGCAGCAACTGATGGAGGCCGACGTGACCGCAGCGTGCGGTCCGCGCGGGAAGCACGACTCAGAGCGCACGGCCAACCGGCACGGCACCGAGGCGGGTTCGGTCACCCTGGGTGGCCGGCGGGTGCCGGTGGCGCGGCCGCGGGTTCGCGCGGCCGACGGCAGCGGGGAGGTGCCGGTGCCGGCCTACGAGCTGTTCATCGGCACCGAGCTGCTCGGGAAGATGGCGATGGAGCGGATGCTCGGCGGGCTCTCGACACGGCGTTACCCGGTGGGGCTGGAGCCGGTCGGCCAGGCGGTGGAGGAGTCGTCGAGGTCGACGAGCAAGTCGGCGGTCTCGCGGAAGTTCGTCGCGATGACCGAGACCGCGCTGGGCGACCTGCTCGGCAAGGACCTCTCCTCGCTGGATCTGGTCGCGTTGATGATCGACGGGGTGTACTTCGCTGAGCACCTGTGCGTGGTCGCGTTGGGCATCGACATCGACGGAACCAAGCACCCGTTGGGATTGGTCGAGGGATCCACGGAGAACACCACCGTGGTCAAGAGCCTGCTGACCGCGTTGCGTGAGCGGGGCCTGGACACGACCCGGCCGATCCTCGCGGTGCTCGACGGCGCCAAGGCGTTGGCGGCCGGGGTCAAGGAGGTCTTCGACCAGCCGGTGATTGCTCGCTGCCAGCTGCACAAGCTCAGGAACGTTCGCGACCACTTGCCCGAGAACATGCGCGGACCCGTCGGCAAGCGGATGCGCAAGGCCTACCACGCGGACTCCGCGCTCGAGGCCGAAGCGCAGCTGACAGCGCTGGCCAAGGAACTCGACAAGACCCACCCTGGCGCCGCCGGCAGCCTCCGCGAGGGGATGGCCGAGACGCTGACCGTGCTGCGCCTCGAGGTCCCGCCCACGCTGGCCAGGACCCTTCGCAGCACCAACGCCGTGGAGTCGATGATCTCGATCAGCCGCGATCACTCCCGCAACGTCAAGCGCTGGCGAGATGGCCAGATGGCGCTGCGTTGGTGCGCAGCCGGAATGGTCGAGGCGTCCAAGCAGTTCCGCCGCGTGAACGGCCACCTACACCTGCCCACCCTCCGCACAGCGCTCGAACGGCATGTCGCCGCCGAAACTGTCCGACCTGACTGCAACACTCACGACGTGAGCGCAGCCTGATGCTCACCGGGCCGCCACCGAAGTTCCACGGAACTCGGGACAACCTCCTCCTCGTCCGTGGGCGCTTTCTCGTTGCAATCTAGCTCGCTAGAGGAGTTGACCCGGTTTCAGCATCTGGACTAGCCGCACGCTCGTCAGCGGGAACGTGCTATTGCAGTCCCGACGTCGGCGGAGGAGAGTCGATGGCGTTCCACTTCTGTCATCAGGGAGTTCGTTATGTTTCGCAGACTGACCGTTGTTCTTCTCACCACAATCTTGGTCGCCCTGGCAGGACCTGCGTATGCAGGGTCGCCCACGACCACCACCCAGCACCAAAAGGGCCTCGTCGAGACCTTTGTGGACGTCATCCCCAACTGCGAAGGCGGAGGGACTGAATACACCATCACCACCACCAGCAACAGCGTCCAGCATGAGACCCTGTTCAACGACGGCCGGGTCCACGTCACGTTCACCTCGACGGGGACCTTCAGCGCCGTGCCGCTGGACACTGGCCTTCCCAGCTACACGGGTAAGTTCACCATCTGGGGCGGCTTTAACGCTAACGGGGAGACCGCCAACGGCACGTTCACCTTCAACGTTCGTGGGACCGGCTCGGATGGTTCAACCTTCTCCACCCACCTCGTCGAGCACTTCAACCAGCGGCCCGACGGCACCGTCAACGATTTCTTCCACTGCCACTGATTCCCTCACCTGGAGGGGCGCCCCGACTGTTGGTGTCCTTCTAGTGCCGCGTGGCGGAAGTCTCTAGAGCGTTGTCATCTGAAATCATGAGGCATGGCGAATCGTCCTGCACCTGCCCTTGTCCTGCGTGGCGGTGATCGTGATGAGCTCGAACGCTGGGTCCGTGCCTCGACGGTGACTGCGTCGTCTGCGAAGCGCGCTCGGATAGTGCTGCTCGCGGCCGACGGTGTCGCGAACACCCGGATCGCGGAGTTGGTCGACGCGACGGTGACCACAGTGTTGCTGCGGCGATGGCGGTACCAGTCGAAGGGCCTCGCCGGTCTAGCTGATCAGGCACCCCTCTGTGTCAAGACGCAGCAGGGAGTGGGAGGTTGTCCCGGGTCTCGTGGAACTTGAGGTGGCGGTCCCCCGCTCGATGCCTTCCTTGCGGTAGGTGTTGGGCGTCCGCCAAGACAACCCGACGAACAGGGGACCGCTATGACC
>JBKJON010000144.1:0-4595 GCA_046595715.1 Marmoricola sp. | reverse complement strand
GAACCCTGCACCCGCACGGCCTTGGAAGCACCCATCGGCAGGAACAGGCCGTCACCCTGCCCGACCAGCTTCTCGGCTCCGGGCTGGTCGAGGATGACCCGGCTGTCGGCCAGCGAGGACGTCGCGAACGCCAGCCGCGAGGGGACGTTGGCCTTGATCAAGCCGGTCACGACGTCGACCGAGGGCCGCTGGGTCGCCAGGACCAGGTGGATGCCTGCTGCGCGGGCCAGCTGGGTGATCCGGACGATCGCGTCCTCGACGTCGCGCGGGGCGACCATCATCAGGTCGGCGAGCTCGTCGACCACCACGCACAGGTAGGGGTACGGCGCGAGCACGCGCTCGCTGCCTGCCGGCACCTGGACCTTGCCCGCGCGTACGGCCTTGTTGAAGTCGTCGACGTGCCGGAAGCCGAAGTTGGCCAGGTCGTCGTAGCGCATGTCCATCTCGCGCACGACCCAGGCAAGCGCCTCCGCCGCCTTCTTGGGGTTGGTGATGATCGGGGTGATCAGGTGCGGGATGCCCTCGTAGGCGTTCAGCTCGACCCGCTTGGGGTCGATCATGATCATCCGCACCTCGTCGGGTGTGGAGCGCATCAGGATCGAGGTGATCATCGAGTTGATGAAGCTCGACTTGCCGGAACCGGTGGCGCCGGCGACCAGGAGGTGCGGCATCTTCGCGAGGTTGGCCACCACGAAGCCGCCCTCGACGTCCTTGCCGAGGCCCACGACCATCGGGTGGTGGTCGTTGCGCGCGTTGTTCGAGCGCAGCACGTCGCCGAGCGAGACCACCTCCTTGTCGGAGTTGGGGATCTCGATGCCGACCGCGGACTTGCCGGGGATGGGGCTCAGGATCCGCACGTCGGCCGAAGCCACCGCGTAGGAGATGTTCTTGGCGATGCCGGTGATCTTCTCGACCTTGACCGCCGGTCCGAGCTCGACGATGTAGCGGGTCACGGTCGGGCCCCGGGTGTAGCCCGTGACCTGGGCGTCGATCTCGAACTCCTCGAGCGTCTGGGTCAGTCGCCCGACGATGTCGTCGGAGGCCTTGGACCGGGCCTTGTGCACCGAGCCGGGCTTGAGCACCTGGCTGTCGGGCAGCGAGTAGGTGATGTCACCCGACAGAGAGAGCTGCTCGACCCGGGCCGGGAGCGGCGTGTGGGGAGGCGGCTCGAGGGCGTCCTTCTCCCCCGGCTCGGCGATGCCGAGCGGGCCCGTGAGGTCGAGCTCGGACTCGGGATCCTTCGGCTCGGCCTTCTTCCGGCGACCACGCCTGGTGAGCTCGCGGTCCTCGATCACGGGTGAGTCGTAGGCCGGGTCGCCCATATCGGGATCGATGTCCTCGAGCGATCCCGGGTCCGTACGACCAGCGCGCGAGCGCTTCGCCGGGAGGGCCGCGGGCTCCGGCTCGTCGTGGAGGTGACGACCCATGATGCGGTCGTTGAGCTCCCGGATCCGGGCGGGGACCTGGTAGACCGGCGTGGCCGTGACCACGAGCAGGCCGAAGACCGACAGCAGCAGCAGGAGCGGCACCACGACGTACGCCGTCTGGAGCAGGTCCAGCAGCAGCTTGGAGACGACGAACCCGATCGCGCCACCCGCCTGCTGGAGGGGTGCGGTGTCGCCGAGCTCGGGCTTGGGTGAGCCGTTGGCGATGTGCACGATACCGAGGACGCCGAAGAGCAGCGCGGTCCATCCGATGACCTGACGGCCCGCGGGGCCGTTGGATTCGGGATCGCGCAGGTTGCGCCAGGCGACGAAGACGAGCAGCAGCGGGACGAACCAGGCGAGCAGTCCCACCGACCCGGCGACGACGGTGCGGGTGAAGTCGCCGATGGCGCCGGGAAGCTGCCACCAGACGGCCGCGGCGACCACGACGGCGAGACCCACGAGGAACAGGCCGGCACCGTCGCGGCGGTGCTCGGGCTCGAGCTCGCCGGCGGTGTGGCCGACGCGGCGTACTCCGCCACCGATGGCGTGGGCGACCCCGAGCCAGGCGGTCACCAGCACCCTGGCCACGGCGATGAACACCCGTGCCACCGGGCCGGGCCCGTTGCGAACCGCCCTGGGAGCCGGGCGGGCACCACCCTTCCTGCGGGTGGACGCGCTCGACTTGGGGGCGGGCTTTCGCCCTGTCTTGCTTCCCGTGGTCCGAGGTCGCGAGGTCGAGCTCGACTGTCCGGTCTTGCGGGCAGGGGTGCTCTTGCTACGCGACGCCGGCGGGGAAGACGTACGGGTCGCCATGGTGGGAATCTACCCCGAACACCTCATCTGTCCCATGCGTCACACGCCATAGGCCCCGTGTCACTCTCAGTCGTCCTCGGTGCCACACATGGGCAGCCGGAGACGGAAGGTGCTGCCCTTGCCCAGCTCGGAGGCGACGATGATCTCCCCGCCATGCATCTGGGCGATGCGCCGGGAGATGGCCAGGCCCAGGCCGGTGCCGGGGATGGAGAGCGCCTCGGGGTTGCTGGAGCGGTGGAACGCCGAGAAGAGGTGCACCTGGTCGGCGGAGGAGATCCCGAGCCCGTTGTCGATGCACAGCACGTAGGCGTGCGTACCGTCGCTGCCGACCTCGAGGTGGACGGTGCCGTCGGCGCGGCTGTACTTGACCGCGTTGCTGGTCAGGTTGTCGATGACCTTGCCGAGCTCGTCGGGGTCGGCGGTGACCATGACCGGGTCCGGGGGGACGACGATGCTCATGGCGACCCTCCCCTGCTCGGCCTGCATGGTCAACAGCTCCAGGCTCTGCTCCGCGAGCCTGCGCAGGTCCACCGGCAGGCGCACCGTCTCGCGCTTGTCCTGGATCTGGGAGTAGTTCAGGAGGTTCTGCACGAGGCGGTTCAGGCGGTCGGCGTTGCGGGAGATGGCCCCGATCGAGCCGATGCCGGTGTCGAGGTCCTCGAGCAACTCGACGTGACCCATGATCGAGGTGAGCGGTGTCTTGAGCTCGTGCGAGATGGTCGCGATCAGCTCGCCCTTGTAGCGGTCGAGCTCCTGCAGCTCGCCCACCAGGTGCCGCTCGCGATCGTAGAGACGGGCGTTCAGGACGACCCTGCCGAGAGCCCGGCCGACCTCCATCACCGCCTCCTGCTGGTCCGCGGTCCAGGTGCTGAGCGTGACGTCCCGGGCCAGCAGCACGTAGCCGAGCAGCTCTCGGCCGACGGACACGGGGGCGAACATCAAGGTGTGGCCCGCGTTGGAGTCCACCAGCCCGCGCACCAGCTCCCGCTGGCTCGGGCTGAGGCCTTCGTCGACCTGGCAGGCGTTGCCCTCGTGGAGCATCACCGGGCGGCTGAGCTCCCACGCCCGGCTCGCCAGCAGGCTCTTGAGCTGGACCAGGTCGCTGTTGGTCTCCGTGTCGTCAGGCGGGTAGGCCGCGGACTGCTCGACCTGCCCGAGGTCACCGGACGGGAAGACCCGGATCCAGAGATGCTCGGTCTGCAGGTGACGGGCGATCGCCTGAGCCGCCTCACGCAGCGAGAGGTCGAGCTCGGCCAGCTGGCCGGCGGAGGAGACGGCACGGAGCATGTCACCCATGCGGACCTGGTCGCCCAGCCGTTCGCGCTGCTGGGCGTTGTACATCGCCAGGCCTGCCTGGACGACGAACATCTCCAGGAGCTCACGTTCCTCACGGTTGGGAATGCGGTTGCCGGGCGGCAGGTCGACGGACATGTTCCCGAGCAGCTGGCCCGTGGCTGAGTAGAGCGGCGCGTAGAGCGCGTCCAGCGGGTGCCACGAGTCGGCGGAGGAGCCGGGCTCGAAGTCGGGGACCCACGCCGACTCCTCGAGCGCGTCCGGCATGCGGTCGTGCGGGACGAAACGGAGCACGCCCCACTCGTCGGCCTGGGCGAACTCGTTGAAGATCGAGGCCACCGGTGTGCGCCGCCCGATGATCTGGTTCCTGACCTCCTCGGGACCGGCCACCGTCGTCATCACGAACGTGTCGCCCTCGAGGCGGGCGATCGCCGCGATCCCGTAGCCAAGCACCTCGACGACCCCGCGAGCAATCTCGTCGAGGACCTCGGAGAGGTCCGTCGAGGAGTTGACGCGCAGCATCAGCTCATAGAGTCGACGGATCCCCTCCGCACGAGGAGATTCGGTGAGTTGCATCTGGACGGCCCCCCGGGACCTGCGGTCGAGGTCGGGACCACAGACTGGTCCCTGGTCGATTCTAGGGTGGTTCGCCCGGCTCCGTCCCTGGATTGACCCAGTTCAGGCGGCGCGAGTAGGACCGGTCTGTGGTTCACGTGCGACGGTACCTGCACCGTCGTGATCTAGGCCTCGAGCACGACCGGAATGATCATCGGTCGACGGCGGAGACGACCTCCGACCCAGCGCCCGACGACCCGTCGTACGGTCTGCTGGAGCTGGTAGGCGTCGCTGACCCCCTCGGAGACCGCCTTGTCGAGCGCGGCGATGATCGGCTCCTTGATCTCGTCGAAGGTGGTGTCGTCCTCGGCGAAACCGCGGGCATGGATCTCAGGCCCGCTGATCACCTTGCCGGTCTGGGAGTCGATCACCACGATGACGGAGATGAAGCCCTCCTCGCCGAGGATCCGGCGGTCCTTGAGCGAGCTCTCGGTGAGGTTGCCGACC
>JBKJON010000124.1:0-17567 GCA_046595715.1 Marmoricola sp. | reverse complement strand
GGTGAGCGGCTGATGAGGTTGCACGATCTGTCGATCACCGCCTTCGGGCCGTTCGTCGAGACCGTCTCCGTCGACTTCGACGAGCTGGCTGCCGGCGGGGTCTTCCTGCTGACCGGTGACACCGGCGCGGGGAAGACGAGCGTCCTCGACGCCGTCTGCTTCGCGCTCTACGGCGAGGTTCCCGGCGACCGTCACAGCGCCCGACACCTACGCAGCGACCACGCCGAGCCGGGTGCCGAGCCACGGGTCGTCCTGCGGTTGAGCATCGGCGAGCGCACCTTCCGCTTCACCCGCTCCCCCAGGTGGGACCGGCCCAAGCGTCGCGGTGGTGGAACCACCCCGGTCCAGGCGCACGTCGTGGTCGAGGAACAGCGCCAGGGCCAGTGGCTCACGCTGACCAACCGCCTCGACGAGGCCGGCCAGCTCGTCACCGGGCTGCTCGGCATGACCTGCACCCAGTTCACCCAGGTGGCGATGCTTCCCCAGGGGCGGTTCCAGGCCTTCCTGCGCGCCACCTCGGCCGAGCGGCACGCAGTCCTCCAGCGACTTTTCCGCACCCGTCGCTTCGAGGACGTCGAGCGCTGGCTGGTCGACCGGCGACTCGAGCTCCATCGCCGCAGCCAGACCTGCCACGACCGCACTGCGGGGGTGCTCAACCGTCTCCAGGAGGCAGCGGGGGCAGACGTGCCGGTCGGGTGGGACCTGCAGGCGCTCGACTCCGTGGTCGCGGAGGGGTCGCTGCTGCCGTGGGCACACGAGCTGAGCCGAACCGGTGCCGAGACCATCGTCGTCCTGCAGGCGTCGCTCGCCGCCGCCGACCGACGCCTCGACCTCGACCGTGCAGCCTGCGACCGCGGCAAGCTGCTGGCTCAAGCCCGCCTTCGCGGCGAGCGTGCGCGCCGGGCGCTCGCCGAGCTCGAGACCACCGCCGAGGTGGAGAACGCCCTCGCCGAGTCGGTCGAGGGACACCGCCGGGCCTCCTCGGTGCTGCCCTCGGCCCTCCGGGCCGAAGCCGCGGCCGAGGCGGCAGCGGAGAAGAGGGAAGCAGCCGCACACCACGTCGCGGTCGTGGCCCCTGTGCTGGGGCTCGCGCCCGACGACGTGCGCCCCGGTGTCCTGACAGAGGCAGCCACCCGATCCGCCGAGGCCCGAGCGGTAGCCACGTCGTGGCTGCCCCGTGAGACCGAGCTGCGCGACCATCGGGCCCGACTCACCTCGCTGACGACCCGCCGAGCGCGACTCGAGCGCACGATCGTCGCGGCGGACCAGGAGCACGAAGGCCTGGCCGTCCAGCGTGAGCAGGCGACGACGGTACTGGTCCAGGCCCGACACGTGGCCGCCCAGGCCGAGACCCGACGCCTCGCGATGGAGACCGCCGGCAGCGGCCTCGCAGCGGCCCGACAGTGCGTCGTGCTGACCTCTCAGCTCCTCGAGGCCCGGGCCCTGCTCGACGACACCACGCGGCACGCCCTCGACCTCAAGGAGCTGCACCTCGACCTGCGCGAGCAGCGCATCTCCGGCATGGCGGCCGAGCTGGCCGGCAGACTCGCGGTGGGCTGTTCCTGCCCGGTCTGCGGCAGCGCGGAGCACCCGACGCCCGCGACGGCGTCCACCAGCGTCAGCCGGGCCGACGAGGACCTGGCGCGCCAACGCTCCGAGGACGCCGACTTCGAGCGGCAGGCCGTCAAGGAGTCGGTCACGGTTCTGGAGACCCAGCTGGAGGGAGCTCGCTCGCGCAGCGCGGACCGTGACGCGAGGCAGTGGCAGCAGGCGCACGCGGCCGCGACTCTCACCTGGGAACAGGCCGTCCAGGCAGCCGCGCGCGTCACCGAGCTCGAGACGCAGCTGAAGTCGTACGAGGAGCGTCACCACGAGCTGGTGACGACGCTGGCCGCCTCCCGGGCCACCCTGGATGCCACGTCCCAGCAACACGCCGAGACCGCCCTCCGGTGCGATCTCCTCGCGGCCGAGCTGACTGACCTGCTGACGGCCCACCCTGACGTCAGCTCCGTGACCGCGCTGGTCGCACGGCACGCCGAGAGCATTGCTCTGCTGGAGGAGGCGAGGGACGCCCTGAACCGCTACGAGCGGGCCGACCACGAGCTCGCGCAGGCCACGGCCGCCGCCAGGTCCGTCGCGGAGTCGGAGGGCTTCGCCTCGCTCGCCGACGCCATGCGGGCGGTGCTCCCCGGCAGCGAAGCCGCCGCACGGTCTGCTCTGCTCGACACCAGGCGCGCCAACCGCACGGCGGCCACCAGGACGCTCGAGGACCCCCTGGTCGCCGAAGCCCTCGTCGAGCCCGCCCCGGACGTGAGTGCCCTCACCGCCGCCGTGCGCGAGTCCGGGAGCAGCCGCGACGAGGCGCACGCCGCCCACCAGAAGGCCCGCGCGCGAGTGCTCCGGCTCGACGCTCTCGGGACCGAGCTCACCGAGGAGGTGACCTCGTGGGAACCGGTGCGGCGTGAGCACGCGATCACCGGCGGGCTCGCGTCCCTGGTGGAGGGCCGGAGCGCTGAGAACCAGCTGAAGATGCGGCTCTCGGCCTACGTCTTGTCCGAGCGGTTGAGCCAGGTGGTCGCCGCCGCCAACGATCGTCTCGCGGACATGACCGACCAGCGCTACACCCTCGAGCAGACCGACGAGCGGGGGGCCGGGGAGCAGCGAGGCGGCCTCAGCCTGCAGGTGCGTGACGAGTGGAGCGGCAAGCGTCGTGACCCGGCGACGCTGTCGGGTGGCGAGACGTTCCTGGTCTCCTTGGCCCTTGCTCTCGGCCTGGCCGACACCGTGAGCCACGAGGCCGGCGGCACCCAGCTCGACACGCTGTTCATCGACGAGGGCTTCGGCGCCCTCGACGCCACGACGCTGGACGGGGTGATGGACACGCTGGACTCGCTGCGCGACGGGGGGCGGGTCGTCGGCCTGGTCAGCCACGTGGCTGAGCTGCGCAACCGGGTGCCCTCGCAGCTCGAGGTGCGCAAGGCGCGACAGGGCTCGACCCTCCGCGTCAGTGTGGCGAACAGCTGACCACTAGGGTCATTTTCATGGCTTCGAACGAGATCGACCCCACGTTCCTGGCGCTCCCCTTCCATCGGCTCGCCCAGGTGGCTCTCGAGCGCGCCCGGGACTTCGGCGTCAGCCACGCCGACTTCCGGTTCGAGCGCAACCGCTACCAGCACTTCTCTGTGCGCGACGGCGCGCTGGAGGGTGCGCAGGACGCCGAGGACCTCGGGTTCGCCGTGCGCGTCATCCTCGACGGCGCGTGGGGCTTCGCCTCCGGGGTCGCCCTGACCGATTCCGAGGCCGTGACCGTGGCCGAGACCGCTGTCACCGTGGCCAAGGTGGCCGCCAAGATGACCAGCCGTCGGGTGGAGCTGGCACCCGAGCCCGTGCACCAGGACGCGACCTGGGTCTCGTCGTACGACGTGAACCCGCTGGAGGTCCCTCTCGCCGAGAAGACCGGCCTGTTCGCCGGTTGGACCCGGGAGCTGCTCGCCGCTGACGGTGTCGACCACGCGACCGGAAGCCTGCAGCAGGTCCACGAGAACAAGTACTACGCCGACCTCGGTGGGTCCTCGATCACCCAGCAGCGGGTCCGCCTCGAGCCGCATCTCGAGGTGCACGGCACCGACCCGAGGACCGGGGCCTTCGACGCGATGCGCACCATCGCCCCACCGGTCGGGCGCGGCTGGGAGTACCTCTCCAACAGCGTGTTCGACTTCGCGGCCGAGCGCGCCCAGCTGCCCGACCTGCTGCGCGAGAAGCTCGCCGCGCCCGGCGTGCAGGCCGGCACCTACGACCTCGTGATCCACCCCTCGAACCTGTGGCTGACCATCCACGAGTCGATCGGCCACGCCACCGAGCTCGACCGGGCGCTCGGCTACGAGGCGAACTACGCCGGCACGTCGTTCGCGACCTACGACCACCTCGGCACGCTCGCCTACGGCTCGCCGGTGATGCACGTGACCGGGGACCGCACCACCGAGCACGGCCTGGCCACCGTGGGCTACGACGACGAGGGGGTCGAGACGCAGTCGTGGGACATCATCCGCGACGGGATCCTGGTCGGCTACCAGCTCGACCGCGAGATGGCGCACACCTACGGCGCCGAGCTCAACGCCGGACGCTCCAACGGCTGTGCCTACGCCGACTCCCCCGGCCACATCCCGATCCAGCGGATGGCCAACGTCTCGTTGCAACCGGCAGCGGACGGCCCGGACACCGCGGGACTGATCAGCCAGGTCGAGCGCGGCATCTACGTCGTGGGCGACAAGTCCTGGTCGATCGACATGCAGCGCTACAACTTCCAGTTCACCGGTCAGCGGTTCTTCCGCATCGAGGACGGTCAGGTCAAGGGCCAGCTCCGCGACGTGGCCTACCAGGCGACCACCACCGACTTCTGGGGATCCATGGAGGCGGTGGGTGGCCCGCAGACCTACGAGCTCGGAGGCGCGTTCAACTGCGGCAAGGCCCAGCCGGGACAGGTCGCCTCGGTCAGCCACGGCGCCCCCTCGGCCCTGTTCCGCGACATCCGCATCCTGAACACGACCGAGGAGGGGACGGCCCGGTGAAGATCCGCCCGCAACGGCTCGTCGAGCACGCCCTGGAGGCCTCCACCTCCGACCAGTGCATCGTGCTCGTCCACGACACCACCAGCGCCAACCTGCGCTGGGCCAACAACACGCTGACCACCAACGGCGTCATGCACTCGATCGACGTCACCGTGATCGCCTTCCATGGTGGCGGAAACGCCTCGGTCAGCGGCACCGCTGCCTCGCTGGACCAGGTGTCCGCGCTGGTGGAGAACGCCGATCGGGCGGCCGCCCTGGCAGATGCGGCCGAGGACCGTGCCGAGCTGGTGACCGGCGACGTGGCCGGCGACTGGGACGACGCCCCCGGAGAGACCTCGATCGAGGTGTTCGACCAGTTCGCCGCTCAGCTGGGCGAGGCCTTCCGCCAGTCCGACGTCGAGCGACGGATCCTCTACGGCTTCGTGTTCCACGAGGTCACCACGACCTACCTGGGCTCCTCCACCGGGCTGCGGCTCCGTCACGTCCAGCCCACCGGCCACTACGGCTGCACCGGCAAGAACGCCGAGCTGACCAACAGTGCCTGGGTGGGCGGTGCCACCCGTGACTTCTCCGACGTCGACGGCACCCGGATGGCAGCCGACCTCGCCACCCGGCTGTCGTGGGGCGAGCGCAGGTTCGACCTGCCCGCGGGCCGTTACGACACGATCCTGCCTCCGACGGCGGTCACCGACCTGATGGTCGACGCCTACTGGAGCGCCGGCGCCCGCAACGCCGACGACGGGCAGACGATCTTCTCCCGGCCGGGTGGCGGCACCCGGATCGGCGAGCAGATGGTCAACCCCGGCGTACGCCTCCACAGCGACCCCGCCTACCCGGGCCTGGAGTGTTCGCCCTTCGTGGTCGCCGGGGGCTCCTCGGACCGCAGCAGCGTCTACGACAACGGCTTGGCCCTCGACCCGACCGACTGGATCCGCGACGGTCGGCTGACCTCCCTCATCCAGACCCGCCACACCGCAGAGCTGATGGGCCAGCCGACCACGCCCGACGTCGAGAACCTGGTGCTCGAGGTCGCGGGCTCCTCCGGCACCGAGGCCGACCTGGTGCGCGGGATGGAGGACGGCCTGCTGCTGACGTGCATGTGGTACATCCGTGAGGTCGACCCGCAGACCATGCTGCTCACCGGTCTCACCCGCGACGGCGTCTACCGCGTGCAGGGCGGCGAGATCACCGGGGCCGTGAACAACTTCCGCTACAACGAGAGCCCGATCGATCTCCTCAACCGCTACACCCACGCTTCGGAGACGGTGCCGAGCTTCTCCCGCGAGTGGGGCGAGGACTTCTTCTCACGCACCGCCACTCCGGCGCTGAGGATCCCCGACTTCAACATGAGCTCGGTCTCCCAGGCGCTCTAGGAGCCCCACTCCGTGGGTGGGCCGACGAGCAGGAGACCGCTGAACACCGCGACGAGCACGACCAGTGTCACCACGGCCGCGAGGGCAGGACCCCGCAGGGCCCAGGCCGCCACCTTCTCGAGGGGACCACGGGGCCGATCGGTCACCAGCCGCCAGTCGCCCGCGAGCAGCCCCGCCTTCTCGGCCGACCGCTCGAAGGGCAGTGTCAGGTAGGGCACGACGGCCGACCCCAGACCGGCAGCGACCCGGCCCGGCGACCAGCGGTGGTCGACGCCGATCAGGAGCGTGGTGACGCAGTAGGCCAGGAACACGAACCCGTGCACTCCCCCGCCGATCCGCACGCCGACCTCAGTCGTCTCGGTGACGTACTTGAGGAACATGCCAGCGAGCAGCAGGGTCCACGTGACCACCTCGGCCAGCGCGAGGGCGCGGTAGAGCCTTTGGGGGGACAGCACGGTCACGGACCTTCTGGGTAGGGGGTACGGGTGTAGACGAAGGTGGCGCACTCCAGGTGGTCGACCGTCGCGTCCGCACGGCGTACGACGTTCAGGGTCTCGCCGTGGTGGTAGCCCGCCAGACCGATGATGCGGTCGTCGAGGAGCCCGAACTGCTCGGCCAGGGCACCTCGAGCGAGGTCGCGCCACTCGAGCCGATCGTCGCTCCACCGCACCTCGTAGGCGGAGTTTCCCCAGTGCCAGTAGCCCAGGAGCTCACGCGCCCAGTCCGGCACCTCCTGCGTCGGGACCCAGGGCTCGATACGTCCCGGCGTGCGTTCACCGATCAGCGCCATCGTCAGCTCTGTTCCCGAGAAGCCGGTGGTGGCATTGGTCAGGGCCACCACGGCCACGTGGTTGAGGGGATCGGCGAAGGCTGCGGACTGGAAGCCGGGCATCGAGCCGGTGTGGCCGGCGAACACGCCCCCGGCGTAGGGCAGCAGGCGCAAGCCGAGCCCGTAGTCGACGGCCGGCGGCACCGGCCGCCGCATCTCGGCGAGGGTCTGCGCGGGCAGGATTGCCGGGTCGCCCTCGGACAGGAAGCCCGCGAAGCGAGCCAGGTCATCGAGCGTGCTCCAGAGCTGCCCGGCCGGCGCCATCGAGCCGGTGTCGTGGAGCGGCTCCTCGGTGAGGGTGCCCTCGAGGTGGTGCACGCTCAGCCCGGTGGCGTACGGCGCCTGCGGCAGGTACGACGTCCGGGTCATCCCGAGCGGGGTGAGCAACCCGGTCTCCACCACGGAGGACCAGGCCTCCTCGCGCAGCCGGGCCACCACCTCGCCGAGGAGCCCGAAGCCCAGGTTGCTGTAGTGGTAGTGCTCCCCGCGGCCGAAGACCGCACCGGAGCCGGGGTTGGCCGCGATCAGGTCGTCGACCGGGACCCCCGGAGAGCGCTCCCACCACGGGCCCACCGGCTCGCTCTGCAGGCCCGAGGTGTGCGAGAGCAGCTCGCGCACGGTGACCGAGCCGTAGCTCGTCCCCGGCAGGAAGCGACCGACTGGGTCGTCGAGGTCGAGCAGCCCGTCGTCGCGGCACTGCAGCACCAGCAACGCCGTCATCGTCTTGGTGATCGAGCCGATCCGGTACTGCGTGTCCGTGTCCGCGGGGGCACCTGCGGCCCCCGACCAGACGAGGTCGGGCCCCTCCAGCACGCCAGCGACGATCGAGGGCAGGCGTCGTTCGGCCTGGTAGCGGTCGAGGACCGCCTGGAAGTGAGAGGCGCGCATGCTCAGGTGAACGCCTCGGGGGGCGGGCAGGCGCAGACCAGGTTGCGATCGCCGTAGGCCTGGTCGACGCGTCCGACGGGCGGCCAGTACTTGTCCGGGTCCGGGCCGGACGGGAAGACCGCGACCTCGTTGGAGTAGGCGCGGTGCTGCTCGCCGGTCAGCACCGAGGCCGCGGTGTGCGGCGCACCGCGCAGCGGGGAGCTCTCCGGGGTCCACTCCCCCGCCTCGACGCGGTCGATCTCACCGCGGATGGCGATCATCGCGTCACAGAAGCGATCGAGCTCGCCGAGGTCCTCGCTCTCGGTCGGCTCGACCATCAGGGTCCCGGCCACCGGGAAGCTCATCGTCGGCGCATGGAAGCCGTAGTCGATCAGCCGCTTGGCCACGTCGTCGACCGTCACGCCACTGGACTTGGTCAGGCCGCGCACGTCGAGGATGCACTCGTGCGCCACCCGGTCGTGGTGACCGCGGTAGAGCACCGGGAAGTGATCCTGCAACCGGGCGGCGACGTAGTTCGCCGCGAGCACCGCGACGGCGGTCGCCTTGGTGAGGCCCTCGGCCCCCATCATCCGCACGTAGGCCCACGAGATCGGCAGGATCCCCGCGGATCCGTACGGCGCCGCACTGATCGGCCCGATGCCGGAGCGCTTGTCCGCCTCGGGGTGCATCGGGTGCGAGGGGAGGTACGGCGCCAGGTGCTCGCGCACACCGACCGGGCCCACCCCCGGACCGCCACCGCCGTGCGGGATGCAGAACGTCTTGTGCAGGTTCAGGTGGGAGACGTCGCCACCGAACTCGCCCGGCATCGCGTAGCCGAGCAGCGCGTTGAGGTTCGCCCCGTCGACGTACACCTGGCCACCGGCGTCGTGGACCACCTCGCACAGCTCGGAGATCGTGCCCTCGTAGGCGCCGTGGGTCGAGGGGTAGGTGACCATGATCGCGGCCAGGTCGTCGCGGTGCTCCGCGCACCGGGCGCGGAGGTCGTCCATGTCGACCGAGCCGTCCTCGGCCGACTTGACGACCACCACCCGCATGCCGGCCATCACAGCCGACGCGGCGTTGGTGCCGTGCGCCGACGACGGGATCAGGCAGACCCGGCGCTCGCCGTCGCCGTTCGCGTCGTGGTAACCGCGGATCGCGAGCAGGCCGGCGAACTCGCCCTGGGAGCCGGCGTTGGGCTGGATGGAGACCCGGGCGTAGCCGGTGACGGTGGCCAGCCAGGACTCGAGCTGGTCGATCAGCCGTCGGTAGCCCTGGGCGTCCTCG
This sequence comes from Marmoricola sp., assembly GCA_046595715.1. GTDB lineage: Bacteria > Actinomycetota > Actinomycetes > Propionibacteriales > Nocardioidaceae > Marmoricola. The sequence continues at coordinate 8,643 of JBKJON010000124.1, read as the reverse complement.
GCGGGGGCGAACGGGTGCAGGTCGGCGAACCCGGGAAGGCTCACCGGCTCCATCTCGGTGGTGGCGTTCAGCTTCATGGTGCACGAGCCCAGTGGGATCATTCCGCGGTCGAGCGCGTAGTCGCGGGCCGAGAGTCGCCGCAGGTAGCGCAGCATCGAGGTCTCGGAGCGGTGGGTGTTGAAGACCTCGTGGGTGAGGAAGTCCGTCGTACGCCGCAGCTCGGTCGGGATGGCACCAGAGATCCCCTGGGACGTTCCCTCGACCACCGGCTCTTCCGCCGTACCGCCCTCCAGGCCGAAGGCACCGAGCACGGCGTCCAGGACGTCGGGGTCGGTCACCTCGGACGTGCTCAGGCCGACGTGGTCGGCGTCCACGTGGCGCACGTGCACACCAGCGGCACGAGCAGCGTCGACGACCTCCGCGGCGCGACCGGGCACCCTGGCCAGGACGGTGTCGAAGAACGACTCGTGGACAACCTCCACCCCTCCGGCGCGCAGCCGCTCGGCCAGCGCGACCGCCTGGGCGTGCACCCCGCTGGCGATCCGGGTCAGTCCGTCCGGGCCGTGGTAGACGGCGTACATGGAGGCAACGACGGCCAGCAGCACCTGGGCGGTGCAGATGTTGGAGGTGGCGCGGTCACGACGGATGTGCTGCTCACGGGTCTGCAGCGACAGGCGGTAGGCCGGACGGCCGTGCGAGTCCACCGAGACGCCGACGAGCCGACCGGGCAGGTGGCGCTCCAGTCCCTTGCGCACCGCCATGAAACCGGCGTGCGGACCGCCGTAGAAGAGGGGGACGCCGAAGCGCTGGGACGAGCCCACCGCCACGTCGGCACCGAGGGTGCCAGGCGACTCCAGGAGGGTCAGGGACAGCAGGTCGGCCGCGACGACGGCGAGGGCCCCACGGTCGTGGGCGTCCTTGATCACCGCGCGCGCGTCCAGGATGTGGCCGGAGGCACCCGGGTACTGCACGAGGACGCCGCTGAGCTCACCGTCGGGCAGCCCGGCGGTCAGGTCAGCGACCACGACCTCGATGCTCATCGCACGCGCTCGGGTGCGCACGACCTCGATGGTCTGCGGTAGCGCGTCGGCGTCGACCACGAACGGACCGGTGGCCCGCTTGTTCGCGCGGCGGACCAGCGTCATCGCCTCGGCCGCGGCGGTGCCCTCGTCCAGCAACGAGGCGTTCGAGGTCTCCAGGCCGGTCAGGTCGGCCACCATCGTCTGGAAGTTGATCAGCGCCTCCAGACGTCCCTGGCTGATCTCCGGCTGGTACGGCGTGTAGGCGGTGTACCAGGACGGGTCCTCGAGCACGTTGCGTCGTACGACGGGCGGCGTGACGGTGCCGTGGTAGCCGAGACCGATCATCGGCACGAGCGGGTTGTTCATCAACGCGATCTCGTGCAGCTCGGCCGCCGTGGCCCGCTCGGTGGCGGCGGGTGGCAGATCGAGCCCCGAGGACCGGATCCGCCCGGGGACCGCGTCGTCCATCAGGGCATCGAGGCTGCTCACGCCGAGCGCCTTGAGCATCTCGGTGACCTGCTGGTCGTCGGGCCCGATGTGGCGCTCGCTGAAGGGGCGCGGCCCGGTGGTCGCGGCGAGAGTTCTCTGTGACATGTCACTCCTGGTCGTGAGGCGATCTACCGGTCAACGGTGAGTACGCCTCCCGTCAGTCACAACAGCGTCGTTGCTCCTGAGTGCCAGACCGCACGGTCCTTGAGCCTGAGAGGTTGATGGGAGGAGTTGCCCCTTCGGCGCCCCGGTCTGCTCAACGAGCGGTCCGGGAACTCTCCCGTGCGGGTTTGTCAGCAGGCACAAAACTACCAGCCCCCGCCCCGCAGTGAGGTGTCAGCCGGTCAGGCGGGACTTGCGACGGGCAGCGAGCTCGTCGTTGGCGAGCCCGGCCTCGGCCTCCGCAGTGCGCTCGGAGGGCAGGTCGGCCAGGGAACCCTCGATCTCGCGCCACACGCCCCCGATGGCGATGCCGAAGACCCCCTGTCCTCCCTGGAGCAGGTCGATGACCTCGTCGTTGCTGGTGCACTCGTAGACGCTGGCGCCGTCACTCATCAACGTGACGCGGGTCAGGTCGTCGGTGCCCCGGGCCCGCAGGTGAGCGACCGCGGTGCGGATCTGCTGGAGCGAGATCCCGGCGTCGAGGAGCCGCTTGATGACCTTGAGCAGCAAGATGTCACGGAAGCCGTAGAGCCGCTGGGTGCCTGAACCGGTCGCGCTGCGCACGGTGGGCTCCACCAGTCCGGTGCGGGCCCAGTAGTCGAGCTGACGGTAGGTGATGCCGGCCGCGTTGCACGCCGTGGGACCGCGGTAGCCGAGGTCCTGGGGGTGCGTGGAGACGTCGTCGTCGAAGAGCAGGCCCTGCTCCTCGGCGTGCAACGACGCCTCGAGGGCGGCCTTCTCTGCCAGGGGATCATGGCCCGCGGTGGTGCTCGCGCCGCCGTCGCCGTTCTTGGTGCCCACTGTTACCTCCGAAGTCAGCTCCACTGAGCGTAACCCCCAGGAAGGGTGGCTGGGCGGTTCCGACCTGACCAGAAGGAGGGGAATCGCAGCCTTGGAGTTACAGCGAAGACATTGCGAAGGTAAACCCCCACTTGAGGGTTGGTCAAAGACATCGGCGGCGTGTCGCCTTAACCTTCAAGTGCAACTTGAGGGTCACGCCTGGATTCAGCGCTGGCCCTTGTCGAAGTCCTCGGGCGAGACGTGGTCGAGGAACTCGCGGAACTTCTCGACCTCGTCCTCCTGCTCGTCGGGCACGACGATGCCGGCGTCGTCGAGCACCTCCTCGGAGCAGACGATCTTCGACCCGGTCCGCAGGGCGAGCGCGATCGAGTCCGAGGGACGGGCACTCACCTCGACTCCCGAGGCCAGTACGAGAGAGGCGTAGAAGACGTTGTCGCGCATCTCGGTGATCCGGATCTCCGAGACCTCGTTGCCGGTCGCCTCGAGCACGTCCCGGAGCAGGTCGTGGGTCAGCGGCCGTGGCGGCACCACGCCCTGCTGGGCGAAGGCGATGGCGGTGGCCTCGACGGCGCCGATCCAGATGGGGAGGTAGCGCTCCCCCATCAGCTCCCGCAGCAGCACGATGGGCTGGTTGGAAGGCATCTCGACCCTGACTCCGACTACCTCTACCTCGCGCACCTCGTCAGCCTACTGCCCGCTGGGTCGGGTCAGCGCAAGGAGCGCAGACCGGACTTCACGAGGACGGCGTGCAGACGGACCGAGAGCACCGCCATCTCGTCCACGGTCTGGGCGGCACGCCCCTCGGCCCCGTCCTCGCGGCTGCGTCGGATCGGCGAGACGATCTGCTCCATCAGTCCGACCTCGCGGTCGGCCGCGGTCTTGAAGGAGCGCAGGTGTCGCGGCTCGACGCCGTAGGCCGCGAGCTCGCCGGCCACCTTGGCGATGACCAGGGCGTCGGCGTCGTAGTGCTTGGAACCGGGCCGGGGTCGCACCAGCCCGAAGTTCTCGAGGGCCTCGAGCGTCTCCTCGGTGATCTCTGCGGTCTTGACCAGCTCACGGCGCGAGATGCGGACGTCCGGCGAGCTGGCCAGCAGCGACTCGACCCCGGGTGCCGGGTTGGTCAGCAGCGAGCCGGGAATGCTGGGCGACCCGCTGACCGGTGGCGGTAGGAGACCACGGTCGAGCGCCTCGAGATGCTCCTTGATCACCTTCAGTGGCAGGTAGTGCTCCTGCTGGACCCGGATGATGTAGCGCAGCTTCTCCATGTCCTCCACGGAGTACTTGCGATAGCCGGAGGGAGTCCGCTCGGGCTCGACAAGCCCTTCGTTCTCCAGGTGCCGGATCTTCGACTCCTTGATGTCGACGTCCGGGAACTCGGCCTTCAGGTCCGCCACGGCCTGCCCGATGGTGATCCGGCCTACCTTCTGGGCCGCCTGTCGCACGACTCAGCTGTCCTTCTCGGCGCTGGCGAAGAAGATCAGGCGAAACTTGCCGATGCGGACCTCGTCACCGTTCTGGAGCTCGGCGTCGTCGACCCGGTCACCGTTGAGGTAGGTGCCGTTGAGGCTGCCGACGTCGTGGAGGCGGAAGGTGCCACCGTCCCGACGGAACTCGACGTGGCGTCGCGAGACCGTGATGTCGTCGAGGAAGATGTCGCTCTCGGGGTGACGACCCACGGTCGAGAGGTCGGTGTCGAGCAGGTAGCGGCTTCCGGCGCCCGGACCGCGCTGCACGACGAGCAGGGCACTGCCGGGGGGCAGCGCATCGACCGCGGCCGCGTCGGCGGAGTTCAGCGACGCCCGCTCGTCCGACTCGGCCTTCGCGGGAGCTCCGAAGGTGATCGTCGTGGTCGCGTCGTTGGGCGCCCGTTCGCCGGCAGGTGGTGCCAGCGGTGTGCCACATTGCGAGCAGAACCGCGCGTTGTCGGAGTTCTGGCTCCCGCACTGCGAGCAGAATGGCATGTCGTCGTTCTCCCCACCGTTGTCGTGTCGTCGTGTGCCAACCCTGAAGTCTCGGTGAAGGGTCAAGGTTGTGGCGCCAACCTACCAGCGGAGGACAACGCTACGGACCACCCCGAACCGAGTTTCGGACGATCAGACGTCGAGAGTGGCCTGGTAGGTCGCGGCATCCATCAGGTCGGCTGACCCGCTGTTGTCGGCCATGATCTCGAACAGCCAGCCATCGCCGTAGGGATCGGTGTTCACCAGCTCGGGCGTGGCGTCCAGGGCCTCGTTCCGCGCCACGATCTCGCCGCCCATCGGGGCGTAGACCTCGCTCACGGACTTGGTCGACTCGAGCTCACCGACCACTGCGCCCGCGACCACGGTCTCACCGACCTCGGGAAGCTGCACGAACACGATGTCGCCGAGGGCGTCCTGAGCGAAGTCGGTGATGCCGATCCGGACCGAGCCCTCGGCCTGACCGGGCTCGCGCAACCACTCGTGCTCGGAGGTGTACTTCAGGTCTTCGGGAATCACGCTGCTCCTCGTCGTTGCTCGGGGCACCGGCCGAGGTTCGACTGGTGACTCCCGGCAGGTTACTGCCCGGGGACCTGTTCGGCGTAGCGGGGCTTCGAGGGCGTCCGGGTCACCGTGACCTCGATCCGGTCCTCCTTCTTGACCGACACCGAGCCGGAGTCCCGCTCGACGTCGTCGGTGAACCCGTCCTGGAAGGTCAGGGCCCCGGTGAGGGTGTCGGGGTTGCCGATGGCGTCGATCACGTAGGGAGGCTGCAGGGCGACACCGTCGACCCGGATCCCCTCCGGATCATCCTCGAAGGAGGTCTGCGCGATCACCCGGACCCGGTCGTTGATCTCGAGCGCCTCGACGCCGGCGTTGCGCAGCTCCTCGATCCCGTCCAGCACGTGGTTCAGGCTCAGGTCACCCTTCGGGTCCTCCACCGTGATGCGGATCCCCGGCCCGGTCGCGGGCACGGTTCCGGCCAGGACGCCCAGGGTGGCGACCTCCTTGCGTGCCTGCTCGAGGGCCGTCGTACGCCGCTGCGTGGTGCTGAGCAGGCTGTCGCGGGTCTTTTCGAGCTCGCTGATGTCGCGCTCGGCCTTGCGGGAGGCCGACTGCAGACCGTTGAGCGCCTGGATCAGCTCGGCCTGGCGGAGTCCCTCGTAGGTGTCGTCCTTGCCGGTCAGCCGGGCCTGGGTCACGGCGGCGAAGGCGAGCACGCCCACGAGCACCGCCACCACCGCCTGCCCGCGTGACGGAGCGAGGAAGGAGCGACGGAGCCGCTCCAGGCCGGAGGGAGGAGGAGTGTCGTCAGGAGCAGTCATGGGGGATCACGCGTGGAAGAGGTGACGGCGGATGGCGGCCACGTTGGAGAAGATCCGGATCCCCAGGACGACCACGACGCCGGTGGAGAGCTGGGCACCGACACCGAGCTTGTCCCCGAGGAACACGATCATCGCCGCGATCAGCACGTTGCTGATGAACGAGATCACGAACACCTTGTCGTCGAAGATGCCGTCGAGGAAGGCTCGGAAGGCACCGAAGACGGCGTCCAGCGCGGCGACGACGGCGATCGGCAGGTAGGGCTCCATCGCCAGCGGGACAGCCGGGCTCAGCACCAGTCCGAGGACGATGCCGGCGACCAACCCGAGGATCGCGATCATGGAGCTCCACCTTTTCCTTGGTCCTGGTTGGCGTAGCGCAGCGACACCGCGGTGCCGGGCAGACGAAGCGTGGACACTGGGGTGATGGTCAGCTGTAGGCCGACCTCACGCGTCAGGTCCAACCATGCCTGACCGCTCGAGGTTTCTGCGAACCGCGCGGGCAGCGTGTCTTGGTTGCCGATCGCGGAGACGACGTAGGGCCGACGCAGTGACCGGGCGTTCACGGTGATGGCTCCCCCGGCCAGCCGGATCGTGCTCAGGGTCGTGAGGCGCTGGCCGTTCAGCGCGATCGCCTCGGCTCCGGCACCCCACAGCCCGTTGACGAGCTTCTGCAGGTCGGTGTCCAGCACCTGGTTGCGCGCGCTGGTCGCACCCGGGGCGTCGTCGGCCACGACCCTTACGCCGGGGCCACGGACCGGGACCGTCCCGGACTTCACCCCGAGGAGGGTGATCGTGTCCAGCAGCGACTGCGCGGACGTATCGCCGGCGAGCTGCCGACGCTGCAGGGAGTCGGCCTCGGCCTGCAGGCGCACGATCCGGGCGCGCTGCGCCGCGAGCGCGGTGCGTGCGTCGTTGACCTGGCCGGCGAGGTCTTGTCGCCCCCGCTCGTCGGTGACGGAGTTGCGCGAGGTCTGGGCGGCCGCGGTCATGACGAGCACCGCGAACAGTGCCATCACGAGCGCTCCCACCAGGCCGATCCGGCGCCGGGGTCTGCTGGCTTGCCCACCGGTCCCCTCGCTCGTCTCCTGGGAGGCTCTCTGCTCGGAGGCGAAGGCGTAGTCCTCGTCGAGCGCGTGCGTGGTCAGGTAGTCCAGCAGGCCCATCGTGGCCTGCGGCGGCAGACGGTTCGGGACGGCCATCTCAACCCTCCATCAGGCTCGGGGCACGGCGGCCTCGGTCGGCCATCAGCTTGCGGACCTGCCAGCCGTAGAGCAGGCCCGCCCACCAGTAGAGCCCGATGCCCCAGACGGCGAACGCCCAGCCGAAGACCTCCGACAGGGTCGCGACGGGGCCGCTTCCGTCACCGAGGAAGAGCAACGGAAAGGAGTAGAGCAGTGCCGCCGTGGCCGCCTTGCCCAGGTAGTGCACCGGGAGGGCCGAGTAGCCGCGAGTCCGCAGGAAGGGGACCAGGCACCATAGGAAGGCGTCGCGCAGGGGCAGCAGCACCGCCACCCACCACGGCATGATGTCGCGGTAGAGCAGGCCGATGACCGCGGCCAGGATGTAGAGCCGGTCGGCTACGGGGTCGAGGATCTCCCCCAGCTTGGACATCTGGTTGAGGCGACGGGCCAGATAGCCGTCGAGCCAGTCGCTGAAGCCGGAGACCGTCAGGACGACCAGCGCCCAGACATCGGCCTCGGGTCCGATGACCAGCCACAGGAACAGGGGTACGCCGGCCAACCTCACCATGCTGATGATGTTGGGGAGCGTCCACACCGCAGCGGTGCTGGCGCCGTCGGGCAGGCGAGCCACGGGTCCCTCCTGACGGGTCGTCGGAGGTCACCCTATCGGCGGGTCGTTCAGTTCAGGCAGCAACCGCATCGGGGACAGTGTCCCCGCTTGGTGGTGCCGATCTCCTGGCCGCAGCTGCACACGAGCAGCGTGGTCACTCCAGATCCGCTGGCGTTCGTTGGCCCGTACAGAGCCGCTTCTGTCGCGATCATTGGTTGCCCCCCTAGATGTCCCTATCCATAGGACGCCCTGTCCCTTATGTCAGAGACACCAACACGCCCGAATAGTCCGAACGTGCTAGGGATTTTGACCCAGAGAGGCCACCCGGCCCCGTCACTGGTATGGACCGCTATTGTCCGTTATGAGCGATTAGTGACAAGAGTGGCCTGGGTATGTATCCAGCGGCCCCCTGCTACCTGGGGGTGGGCCAACCGGTGTAGGCCTCGGCCAGGTAGGTCGATCCCGCCCGCGACGAGGTCACCATGGACAGCTCCCCGATCTGTCGGCGCACGTCGAAGGGAGTGGCGTCCGCGCCGAGGTGCAGCATCGTGGTCATCCAGTAGGAGAAGTGCTGCGCCTTCCAGACCCGCTCCAGGGCTCGGGTCGTGTAGTCGTCGAGGAGCGAGGCGTCCTTCTTGGTCACCGCACGTTCGAGCTCCTCGGCCAGGACCTGCACGTCGGCCAGGGCGAGGTTGAGCCCCTTCGCGCCCGTCGGTGGGACGGTGTGCGCGGCGTCACCGGCCAACAGCAGGTTCCCGTGGCGCATCGGCTCCTGCACGAAGCTCCGGAAGGGCAGCACGGACTTCGAGGTGATCGGCCCCTGCTGCAGGGTGTAGCCGTTGGCTCCGACGCGGGACTGGAGCTCGTCCCAGACGCGGTCGTCGGACCAGGCGGCGACGTCGGCGTCGACGTCGCACTGGAAGTACATCCGCTGCAGCGTCTCGGTGCGCTGGCTTATCAGGGCGAACCCGAGGTCGGAGTGGTTGTAGATCAGCTCCGGTGCGCTCGGCGGCGCCTGGCACAGGATGCCGAACCAGGCAAAGGGGTACCCCGGGGAGTACTGGCGGCGACGCGCCTCGGGGAACGACCCGCGAC
>JBKJON010000121.1:0-9116 GCA_046595715.1 Marmoricola sp. | reverse complement strand
GCGTGCCTGCAGGATGTACAGGCCGCCGTCGGTCCCGTCCTTGCCCCATTCGATGTCCATGGGGCGGCCGTAGTGGTTCTCGATGGCGACGGCGTGCCGGGCGAGCTGCTCCACGTCGTCGTCGCTGAGGCTGAAGCGGTTCCGGAGCGAGGCCTCCACCGGCACGAAGTCGATGGTGCGGCCGATCTCGCGGCTCTCCGTGTAGGTCATCTGGAGGGCCTTCTCGCCCAGGCCGCGCTTGAGGATGGCGGGGCGGCCGGCCTCCAGTGCGGGCTTGTAGACGTAGAACTCGTCGGGGTTGACGGCACCCTGCACGACCGCCTCTCCCAGCCCGTAGGAGGAGGTGATGAACACCGCGTCGTCGAAGCCGGACTCGGTGTCCATCGTGAACATCACGCCCGAGGCGCCGATGTCGGAGCGGACCATCTGCTGCACGCCGGCGGACAGGGCGACGGAGTCGTGGTCGAAGTCGTGGTGCACGCGGTAGGCGATGGCCCGGTCGTTGTAGAGCGAGGCGAACACCTCACGGATCGCCTGGAGGACGCCGTCGATCCCCTTGATGTTCAGGAACGTCTCCTGCTGGCCGGCGAAGGAGGCATCGGGCAGGTCCTCGGCCGTCGCGCTGGAGCGTACGGCGAACGACACGTCCTCGCGCCCATCGACGAGCCGCTCGTAGGCCGCTCGCACGTCTGTCTCGAGGTCCTCGGGGAACGGCTGGTGGGCGACCTCGTCGCGGATCAGCCTGCCGGTCTCGGCAAGCGCCCGGGTGTCGTCGGTGTCGAGGTCCTTGAGCTGCCCCGAGATCTTCTCGGCCAGGCCGGTGTCACCGATGAAGCGTCGGAAGGCCTCGGCCGTCGTGGCGAACCCGTCCGGCACCCGGACGCCCAGCGACGACAGGTTGCTGACCATCTCGCCCAGGGAGGAGTTCTTGCCCCCGACCTGCTCGAGGTCGGAGAGGCCGATGTCGGCGAAGGCCCTCACGTTCACGGGGTCGATCTCGGTCATGGCTGGCTCCTGGGTGAGTGGCTGGTCACTGCTGCATCTTCTTCGTGTTCATCGTCTTCAGGCGCTGCAGGATCATCGTGGAGATCTCCTCGACCGACTTGGTGGAGGAGTCGACGACCGGCAGGTGGTGGCGTTTGAACATCGACTCGGTGCGGCGGAGCTCGAAGGTGCACTGGTCGAGCGAGGCGTACTGCGAGTTGGGCCGCCGCTCCTGGCGTACGGCGGAGAGTCGCTGGGGGGAGGTCATCAGCCCGAAGCACCGATCGCGCAGCTCACGGACGGGCCGGGGGAGCTCGGTGATCTCGAGGTCCTCCTCGACGATCGGGTAGTTCGCGACGAACAGGCCGTGCTGGAGGGCGAGGTACATCGCCGTCGGCGTCTTGCCGCACCGCGACGGCGCCAGCAGGATCACGTCGGCCTTGTCGAGGCTGCGCACGCTCTGGCCGTCGTCGTGCTCGATGGTGTACTCGATCGCCTGCATCCGGCTGTTGTAGCGCTTGATGTCGCCCACGCCGTGCAGCCGGGCCGCGAGCCGCTCACCGGGGGTGTCGAGGATGGCCTCGACCTGATGCATGTGCATGTCGAAGAAGTCGATCACCGGGCAGCGGGTCCGGTGCAGCTCGAGGCGCACCTCGTTGCTCGCGGCGGTCGTGAAGACGAGGGGGGTCCGCTCGCTCGCGTCGAGGACCGCGTCCAGCCTGGCCACCACCTCCCGCGCCTCCTGGACCGAGGAGATGAACGGGATCAACGTGCGGTCGAAGCGCAGGTCGGGGAACTGGATGAGCAGCGCGTTGCCCATCGTCTCCGCACTGATGCCGGTGCTGTCGGAGAGGAAGAACACCGGGACGACGTCGTCGGTGACCGAGCTGCGCTCGTTCACGGCCCTGCGCGGAACAGCTGTCATGTGGCTCCCTCGGAGTCTCTGGGTACCCGAGTCAAACCTGCCCAGCCCTTCCCGACAAGTCCGCCCCCTGCGCCAGTGGGTTCGCGCGGCCCCTGCGCGGGCTGCCCTTATCGGTGGTATTCGGGCCGATGTGACCGCCGACACAGAAATCTGACGCTGATCGTTGGCTTCGCAGCTGGCCGACTGACCCGCTTCAGGCGTCCTCGGCCAGGTAGCCACGCGCCCCGTGGCTGGTGACGGCGCGGGCCGCGATCGCGCAGGCGTCCTTCGTGGCCGGGACGAGCCCCCACCCCTGGGCCAGTCGAGCCGCGATCACCCCGACGAGGACGTCGCCGGCCCCGGTCGTGTCGACCGCCCGGACCACCGGGGAGCTGACCAGCTCGTCGTTCTCCAGGTCCACCACCGCGGCTCCCTGCGCACCGAGGGACACCACGACGGAGCGGCAGCCGAGCTGGTCGCGCAACGAGCGCGCGAGGGCCTCCGCGGGGATGTCGGTCTCGTTGGCGTGCGCGCGCAGGAGGTCGGCCGCCTCGTACTCGTTGACCACGAGAGGGTCCGCCAGCCGCAGCACCTCGAGACCGAGGCCCTCGACGGGGGCGGCGTTCACCACGAACCGGGCCGAGCACCGGGCGGCCTCCTCGGCGGCTGCCTCGACGGGGGAAGCGCCGGGCTCGGTCTGCGCCAGCACCACGTCGACGCTCTCGTCGATCGCCGCGACCACGTCGTCGGGGGAGAGAGCCGCGTTGGCCCCGGTGCCGACGATGATGGAGTTCTCGCCGTCGGGGGTCAGCAGGATGAAGGCCATCCCGGTCGAGGTGTCCTTAGCCGCCCGGACCCTGGAGACGTCGACCCCGGAGGAGCGCAGCTGATCGAGCTGCTCGAGGCCGGCTGCGTCGTCACCGACCACGGCACACAGGCGCACGCTTGCTCCGGCGTACGCCGCGGCGACGGCCTGGTTCGCGCCCTTGCCACCGGACGTCGCGACCGGACCACGGCCCACGACCGTCTCGCCACCACCGGGTCGGCTGTCGGCGTGCACCGTCAGGTCCAGGTTCACGCCGCCGACCACCACCATCGCACCCATGCTCCACATTCTCACGGAGACGACGTCTGTCCGGGCACGGCACTCAGGCCGGGTCGGTGCCCGCTTCGGCCTGCACGTCCCCGCTGGTGCTGGTGCCCTCGGGACCGCGGTCGTCGAGGGAACGCTGGAAGGCGTCCACGAGCGAGACGAACCGGTGCTCGGGCGAGGCGATGTCACGGCGTACGTCGTCCTCCTGGCAGACCATGTCGTGGCTGAGGCTCTCGACCAGCGCGATCACCGTGGGCCTCGGCATTCCGGTGAGCCAGGAGACGACCCAGCCGACCGGCACGCGTGGGGCCCACGGCAGGATCAGCTGCGGTCGGCGGACGTCCATCACGCCCGCCATGGTGTCGAGCAGCTCGGGGTAGGTGACCACCTCGTCGCCGCCGACGTCGTAGTGCCGGTTGCGCGGCTCACCCTCGAGGGAGCGACAGATCAGGTGGACGACGTCCTCGACGGCGACCGGCTGCAGCGTGCTGCGCATCCAGGCCGGGATCGGGGTGAACGGCACCCGAGCGGTGAGGCGGCGCAGGATCTCGAAGGACGTCGAGCCTGCCCCGATGACCATGGCGGCCCGCAGTACGGTGGCCGGGATGCTCGAGTCGAGGAAGACCTTCTCCACCTGGAGCCGCGAGGCGAGGTGGTCGGAAAGCTCACCCTCGGGGATGAGTCCGGAGAGGTAGACCAGGCGTTGCACGGCGGATTCCTCACACGCAGCCGCCACCCGCAGAGCGGCGTTGCGGTCCTTCTCCATGAAGTCGCCACCGTCCATCGAGTGGACCAGATAGACGACCGCCTCCATGCCGTCGACCCCGGAACGGATCAGGTTCGGGTCCTCGATGTCGAAGAGCCTGGGCGTGACGTCCTCGCGCCAGGGGTAGTCGTCGACGGCGCCTTCCTTGCGGACAGCCGCGAAGACCTCGTGGCCGTGCTTGAGGAGCTCGGGGACGAGTCGGGATCCGACGTAGCCGGAGGCGCCGGTCACGAGCACACGCATGGGGAACGCTCACTTTCTATGGGTCCGTGGTGACCGGGAGTCGTATCGGTCACCGCACGAGTACCCATGGTGCGGGGACCCGACACAGAGTGGCTGCGCTGGGTCCCCGACCTGGTGGGACCGGCGCCATGGGGGTGTGGCCGGAAGAGGGCCGATGGCAACCGGTCCGGGCCCGTCAGCTGCCCGTCGTCCGCTCCCGGACGGAGGGACGAGGGGGTTGGGCTCGCTGATGGCCGAACTCGCCGCCCTCACGGCCGCCGAAGGGGCGACCGTGGTCGGCGTACTCCTCCCGGAAGAACGAGAGGGAATGGGGACCGATGTCGACGCGGGCGCCGGTCCGTAGGATCTGGGAGGTCCCGACGACCGCTCCGTGCACGCGTGTCTCCGGGCCGCAGGTGTCGAGCAGGAACTCGTCGTTGTCGTCGTGCGTGACCGTCGCGTGCAGCTCGGCGATGCCCGGCAGCACGACGTCGCAGTCCCGGCTGGACCCGATCGTGGTCCGCGGGCGGTTCAGGTAGTAGACGGGCTGTCGTTCGCCCTCCCACATGTCCGCCTTCTTCAGCACCAGCCGTGCCGATCCGGCGCCGTAGGGGGTGTGCGTCGTGGTGACCCTGCGTCGGGGAGCCCGGGAGAAGGTCGGGACGAGCGGAAGCATCGTGGGCGGGGGAAAGGACTCGGGGCCTGGGAGCACAGGGCTGCCAGAACTGGCGCGCGAACGCAGTGAGGTCCAAGCCCCACGCCAGCTGCCGACCCTGATCCGGCGGGAACCGGTGGCGCGTCGCTGCCACCAGGGGGCGGAGACGGCACCGATCGTGACCAGGTGCACGCCCTGGTGCACGACCCGGACGGTGACACCACGTGCAGCCAGTTCCTCCGCCACGCCGACGACCGCCTGCGAGTCACCACCGCTGGCGAACAGTCCCGGGTTGTCGATGTCCAGCGTCAACCGGCCGTGCGTCCCACTGAGGTGACCGGTGGCCCGATGACCCTCGGGGGTTGAGACCTCGAGGTCGAGATCGGCCGAGAGGTCGATGAGGATCATGAGGATCCGGTCGTGGTCTCGCTGTCGCTCGTCGTCACCGTCAGGGTGCCGTCGATCTTCCACGTCGCTCGCGGAGCCTGGTCGCCGGTGTCGCGCGGGATCTCCACCGACATATCCTTGAACGTGTAGTTGATGGCGGCCTCACGGCCGGTGAGGAACGTCCACATGCGTTGCCCCAGATCGGACCAGTCGACAACCTCGCTGGTCTTGCCGTCCACGGATTGGCTGCTCGGTGCCATGATGGTCTCCAAATCTACACATTGACTTCAACAGGTTGTTGAGGTTTATAGTCACACTATGAACTCATCGCGCTCCGATCCGCAAGTCTTGACCGCCGACTACCTCGGAGGGGCCACTGACGGCGCGAGCATCGACGACACCGGCGCCGAGCTCTCGATCGGCGACCTGGGTGAGCGCACAGGACTGAGTCCGGCGACACTGCGGATGTGGGAGACCCGGCACGGGTTCCCGGTTCCGCACCGGCTGGAGAGCGGCCACCGGCGCTACCGCGAGGAGGACGTCGAGGCGATCCTGGCCGTCGTACGGCACAAGGACGCCGGGGTCAGGCTGGACCTCGCCATCGCCCAGGCGATGGCCGACGCCGAGCCGGCCTCCCCGTCCATCTACGCCGTGCTCCGGCGACGCCACCCAGGGATCGGTGTGCACCGCCTGAAGAAGTCCACGCTGCTCGCGCTCTCCTGGGCGATCGAGGACGAGTTCATCTCCAAGGCCGACCGCGCCACGATCTACGGGGCGTTCCAGAAGGAGCGCTACTTCCGCTCGGCCGAGGCGAGGTGGTCGGAGATGTCGCGGGTGTCGGCCGGAACGACCGTCTTCGCCGACTTCTCCGAGGCGGACCCGACCGGGTCGCCCGTCCAGGTGGCGCTGCCCGCGGACGCCCCGATGATGCGCGAGTGGGCGGTGGTGTGCGACTCGCGCGAGCTCCCCGTGGTGCTCACGGCCTGGGAGCTCCCCGGCCAGGGCGACGTGCCGGAACGCCAACGACTCTTCGAGTCCATGTGGACCGTGGACGGTGTCGCCGTGCACGACGCGGCTCGGGTCTGCGCCTCGGTCGCCGTGCAGTACGGCGCGGACGCCACCACTGGTGCGGTCGCCGCCACCGCCGAGGCGGGCACCCTGCTCTCACGTCCGCACACCCCCGACCTGGTCTCGGTCACCGGCCTGTTCAACCGGATGGTGGCCTACGTCGACCAGATCGGCTGAGCCCCAGGCTCCACCCGGGGCACCCCGGCTAGGAGGAACGGCGGGCGAGCAGCGTCGAGTCGTGGACGTCGACCGTCACGCCGTCACGGGTCATCGTGCGCGGCCGCTGCTCGACCACGAGGGCCTCGAACGTGTCCGGCAGGCTGGGCAGCAGGTCCGCGGCCACGAACATCGCACGGCGGTGGCTCCCGGCCAGCCGGGTGAACACCTCGGACGGCGCGTGACCCACCACGAGGAGATGTCCGCCCTGCGCGACGGCCTCGGCCAGTCGGCGAGTCACGTCCGCCATTCCCGCGTCCGGCGGGTGCAGGAAGTTGGTCGTGACCAGGTCGTAGGAGCGGCCGTCGGCCGCGAAGGTCCTCGCGTCGACCTGCCACCAGTCGGTGAGGTCAGTGACGCCTGCGTCCTCGGCGTGCTTCGCGGCGCGCGCGAGTCCGTTGGCGGAGAAGTCGGCGCCGGTGACCCGCCAGCCCCGGCTGGCCAGCCAGATCACGTCGCCTCCCTCTCCGCAGCCGACGTCGAGCGCGGTGCCCGGCGTCAGTCCGGTCACCTCGGCGACCAGCTGCGCATTGGGTTTCCCGCTCCACATCTGCTGCTCGCCGGAGTACCGCTCCTCCCAGCTCGGCGGCTCGAACATGGCCGCCGCCTCCTCCTCGCTCATCTCGTGGCCGTGCTCGTGCCCGCTCATCGGGAGGCCTCGACGCGCGGGCCACGTGCGTCGCACGACTGGGGGGTTTCCATGGGATCAAGCGTGCCGAGCCCATGACGGCATGACAACCTTTGTTGCCGATTCGGCCAGACGCGCGGCGGTGTCGGAGGTCGATGATGGGGTGGCAGTACATGCGAGCCCACGACAAGGAGACGTCATGGCCACCTTCACCGGACCCGAGGAGCTTCAAGGGGCGGAGTTCGTCGACGCGAACCTCCGGGGGGCCAGGTTCGTCAGGGCTGACCTGTCCGGCGTCGTGATGCGCGCCGTCGAGATGGAGGGGACCGACATCGACGCACCGTGGCTGCTCGAGCGTGACAACTTCCTTCTGGTCAACGGCGTCGACGTGGTCCCGTTCGTCGAGGCCGAGCTCAACCGCCGCTTTCCCGGCCGGGCCGAGAAGCGCGCCGCTGACCCCGAGGGCCTGCGCTCGGCCTGGGCCGCGCTCGAGCGCACCTGGGCGGCCACCCTGGAGCGGGCCGCGGCGATGCCTGCGGGCACGGTCGAGGTGTCGGTCGACGGTGAATGGTCCTTCGCGCAGACGCTGCGCCATCTCGTCATGGCCACCGACACCTGGCTGGGCGGGGCGATCCTGCAGATCGAGCAGCCCTTCCACCCGCTCGGCCAAACCAACTCGGAGTACGAGACAGACGGCAACGACATGTCTGTCTTCGCGCCGGTCACCCCGTCGTACGCCGAGGTGCTCGAGGTCCGAGCGGCGCACGTCGCCCTGGTGCGCGACTTCCTCGCCACCGTCACACCCGAGGAGCTGGCCACGCTTCGCCAGAACCCATGGGCCCCGCAGCACCAGGAGTCCGTGCTCTCCTGCCTGCACGTGATCCTCGAGGAGGAGTGGGAGCACCAGCGGTTCGCCGTACGTGACCTCGACGCGATCGACGCGATCGACGCGATCGAGGCGGCCGTCGAGGCCTGAGCCGCCGTCAGGTCACCGGGTGTCCTGCGGGCTCAGGTCAGCGTGACCATGGCCGCCGATCGCTCCCAGAGGCCCTCGATGATCGACTGGTCGTGAGCCTGCTTGTTCTCGCGGCCGTCGGCCTTGAAGCGGCTGAAGTAGCGCCCGTTGATCTCGGGATCGGGGCCGCCCTCGGCGAGAGCGATCAGCGGCGCGGCGCCGTCCGCGACGCTGATCGTGGCCAGGCGCTTGAGCGGCGAGCGGTAGAGGAGGCCGACCAACCACGAGTCGCGGCCGAAGGAGCTGCCCACCGGCCCGGGGTGGACGGCCACCGAGACGATGCCGTCCTCGGACCACCGCTGGCTGATGCCACGGGTGAAGACGATGTTCATCAGCTTGCCTGTGCCGTAGGCCGGAAACTCGAGCGCCCGACGGTGTTCGTAGTCGAGGTCGTCGAGGACGATCTTGCCCATCAGGTTGCCGATGCTGGAGGTGTTCACGACCAGCGAGGTGTCGGCTGCGGCGAGCAGCGGGTGGAGCAGGTTGGTCAGCAGGAACGGCGAGAGGTGGTTGATCTGGAAGTTGGGCTCGTGGCCGTCGTGGGTCTTGTTCTTCGGCGAGAAGGTGCCGCCGGCGTTGTTCATCAGGACGTCGATCTTCTCGACGCGCTCGCCCACTGCCGCGGCGAGGCGGCGGACGTCGTCGAGGCGGGAGAAGTCAGCGACGAGCGGCTCGGTGCCGACAGCCTCGGCGATCGGGGCGAGCTTCTCAGCCGAGCGGCCGGTGACGTACACCGTCGCGCCCTTGTCGGCGAGCACCTTCGCGGCCTCGGCCCCGATCCCGTCGCTTGCACCGGTCACCAGGATCGTGCGGCCCGCCATGGTCTGATCAGTCATGTCACCAGCCTACGGACACCCGTCGTCCCCGCGGCGCCGGCGACTCCCGCCACTCGCCTTCCCGCACGACCCGACCTGGCGGCCCTCGTCGTCCGCGCGCACGACCCGCCCGCCATGACGCGCTTCCGGGGAAACTGCTCGGGTGGCCGACCTGGAGGGCAACGAGCTCTGCGTGATCGAGCCGGGCAGCCGCTTCCTGGCCGAGTGCGGCTTCGTCGGCGCGATGGCCTGTGACGGCTCGCAGGCGGTCGGCCACTTCTGGGGCCAGGCGCTCGGGTGGCCGCTCGTCGGGGATCAGGACGAGGAGACCGCCATCCGCTCGCGTCACGGCGGGCCCGAGAT
>JBKJON010000597.1:0-9284 GCA_046595715.1 Marmoricola sp. | reverse complement strand
CATCCGGGACAGCTGCTCGCAGACGACGACGGCGGGACCCCTCCGAAGAGGGATCCCGCCGTGTCTCGTCGGCTGAGTGGTGGTGTGCTCAGGCCTTGCCGAGGATGCGGTTCAGGTTGGTGCCGCAGACAGGGCAGACAGCCTTGGCCATCCGGGTGCCCTTGTCGTTGACCTTGACCTCGCCGCTCGCCTCGCGCTTCTCCTTGCACTTCACGCAGTAGAACTCGCCGCTCCAGGTTTCCGCCATGACGGCCTCCTCATCAAATCGTTCGTGGTATCGGCGGGAGCGTCCGGGGAAACCCGCCGCGGTTCGGTGCTCGAACCTCGCTCGAGACTAGACCACGCTCAGGCTCGATCCACGCAGGGGGAGGGTCCGGGCGGCAGGCGTGTCCTGAGCGGTAATCTCCGGGCATGTCACCACATCCCGACCCGACGAGCTCCTTCGACCACCTGCGCCTGGAGCGTCCCGCCGAGGGCGTGGCCCGCCTGGTCCTCGACAACCCGGCCCAGCGCAACGCGATGTCGGATGAGATGACGGCCTCCTGGGTGGCAGCCATCGACGAGCTGGCCGCCGACCGGTCGGTGCGCGTCGTGGTCGTCACCGGCGAGGGCTCGGCGTTCTGCTCGGGTGGCAACACGGGGTGGATCGCGAGCGAGCCGGACGCCGAGGTCGACTACCTCCGCACCAGGATGATGGGGTTCTACCAGGCCTGGCTCTCGATCCGGAAGCTCGAGGTCCCGACCATCGCTGCCGTGAACGGCCATGCGATCGGCGCCGGCCTGTGCCTCGCCTTGGCCTGTGACATCCGCTACGCCGCCGACGGTGCGAAGCTCGGTCTCCCCTTCGTCAAGCTAGGGATGAACCCCGGCATGGCCGCGACATACCTCCTGCCCAACGCGGTCGGGGAGGCCAACGCGCGCGAGCTGTTGCTGACCGGGCGCACGGTGGGGGCCGACGAGGCTCGTCAGCTGGGCCTGGTCACGCGCACCTTCGCCGCCGACGAGTTCGACGAGCGCGTGCACGAGGTCGCCGTCGGAATCGCTGCCACCGCCCCGATCGCCAGCCGCTACACCAAGATCGCGCTGCGCGACGGCGGCCACGAGAACCTCGAGTCGTGCGTGCAGTGGGAGGCGCTGGCGCAGCCGATCACCCTGGCGACCGCAGACCTTCAGGAGGGCATCGCCGCGGCGCGGGAGAAGCGGGCACCCGTCTTCCGCGGCGTGTAGCCCGACAGCATCACGACCAGGGCGGCGGGCACACCTCACGGATCAGGGGGAGCGCCTGGCGACCAGCCCCTTCTCGGTGATCAGGAGGGGGGGGCACTCGTTGGTGCCGTGCAGGGCACCCCACAGCACGCGGCCCGGACGTGAACCGGACGTGAACCGGGGCCCCCGAGGAGCACTCCCGCGTTTGCCTTCCCCTTGCGAACGCAGAAGCAGCTCCATCGAGGGCCCCTTCTGGGCGGTAACGCTAGTGAGACAACCGCGCCGGGTCAATGTGCGGCCGGGGCACCTCGTGGAAGGCCTACGCCCCGGTTACACACCGGCTGTGGATAACCCTGTGGACGGAGTGTGGAGGACCGGCCTTGTGCTGTGGATCACAGCTGGCCCGCCACAATGACAGGTATGACCGGAGCAGACGACGAGGTGGACCCGGGCGACGTCACGAGCAGCTATACGGGCAGCCCGGTCGGTGCGCTTCGTAGGATCGCCTTCCTGCTGGAGCGGAGCCGCGCGGAGACCTACAAGGTCAAGGCGTTCCGCGCCGCCGCTGACACCATTCTGCCGCTGGGGGACGAGGTCGCCGAGCGAGTCCGGCGGGGGACCCTGCGCGAGCTGCCGGGCATCGGGGCCTCCACCGCCGAGGTCATCGAGGCCGCCGTCGAAGGGCGTACGCCGCCCCGGCTGGCCAAGCTGGAGCGGGAGACCGGTGGACCTCTCGTCGGGGGCGGGGAGGAGCTCCGTAGCCGGCTGCGCGGGGACCTGCACTCGCACAGCGACTGGTCCGACGGGGGCTCCCCGATCGAGGAGATGGCCTTCACCGCGATGGAGCTGGGCCACGAGTACCTCGTGCTGACCGACCACTCGCCCCGGTTGAAGATCGCCAACGGGCTATCGGTGGCCCGACTGAGCCGTCAGCTCGAGGTCGTCGACGCGGTCAACCAGCATCTGGGCGGGAGCGTCCCCGGCGGCTTCCGCCTGCTCAAGGGCATCGAGGTCGACATCCTCGACGACGGTGCGCTCGACCAGACCGAGGAGATGCTCGGCCGGCTCGACGTACGCGTCGCCTCGGTGCACTCCAAGCTGGCCATGGACGCAGCCCCCATGACCCAGCGCATGGTCGAAGCCGTACACAACCGGTTCACCAACGTCCTCGGGCACTGCACCGGCCGACTGGTCACCGGCAACCGGGGGGAGCGCAAGCAGTCCGAGTTCGACGCCGAGCAGGTGTTCGCGGCCTGCCTGGAGACCGGCACCGCGGTGGAGATCAACTCGCGGCCCGAGCGGAGGGACCCGCCGACGAGGCTGCTGGAGCTGGCCATCGAGATGGGCTGCCTGTTCTCCATCGACAGCGACTCGCACGCGCCGGGACAGCTCGACTTCCTCGTCTACGGCTGTGCGCGTGCCCAGGAGCTCGGCCTGGACTCAGACCGGGTCGTGAACACCTGGCCGGTGGACCGCCTGCTGGAGTGGGCCAACCCGTGAGCGACGGACTGTCGGTGCCGCGGGCTAGATTTCAGGGCATGTCAGAAGTCGCCCTCGAGGGGTCGTCCACCCCTCCCGTGGAGGTCCGTCGTTCGCGGCGGCGCAAGCGCACGGTCTCGGCCTACCGCCGCGACGGCACGATCATCGTGATGATCCCCGACCGCTTCACCCGGGCCGAGGAGGCCGAGTGGGTCACCACGATGCTCGGCCGGCTGGAGCGCTCCGAGACGCGGCGGCGGCGCACGGACGATCAGCTCATGCGGCGTTCACGAGAGCTGGGCGCTGACTACCTCGAGGGCCGGGTGCAGCCGACCTCGGTGCGCTGGGTGGGCAACATGACCGCCCGGTGGGGCTCCTGCACCACCTCGACCGGCGAGATCCGGCTCTCCGACCGGCTCCAGCCGCTGCCCGCGTGGGTCGTGGACTACGTCCTGCTGCACGAGCTCGCCCACCTGATCGAGGCCAACCACAACCAGCGGTTCTGGGCGTGGGTGGACCGATATCCCAGGGCCGAGCGGGCCAAGGGCTACCTCGAGGGTCTTGCCCATGCGGTGGCGCTGGACCTGGAGCCGTGCGAGGAGCCCTAGCGTCGCAGCGCCAGGTCGATCATCTCGAGCATGTCGGGCTCCTCGGTGGGCATCGCGTCCACCGGCCACCAGCGCACCTCGAGCGACTCCTCGCTGGTCACGGGCTCGACGTCGGATCCGAGCAGGGCCAGGAAGCGCACGTCGAGGTGGTCGACCGGTCCCCGGGGATCACAGAACTCCACGGTGTGCCGGGAGAGGTGCAGCGGCTCGGCCTCGACGAGCAGCCCGACGAGCCCCGACTCCTCGGTCGCCTCACGCAGCGCCGCACCCGCCAGGGTCGCGTCCGACGGCTCCAGGTGACCGCCGAAGTGGAACCAGCGCCGAGCCTTGCGGTGCAGGTTGAGCAGCACCTGGCTCCGGTCGTGGCTCAGCACCAAGGCCCCGGCGGTCAGGTGGGCCGGGAAGCAGGATCGCCAGATCCCGTCCCGGTGCGCGGCCAGGTGGGCGGCGTACGACGCGCGGAGCCGGTCCTGCGTAGGGTCCGGCGCCCGCCAGCGGGTGAGTACGTCGACCGCGTCGTCGTACAGCCTCACTCCTGGTCGGGCTGGGGGCCGTCGCCGGACTCGGTGTCCAGCAGCTGGCCGATGGCCTTGTCGAAGTCCTCGCTGCTGAGCTCGTCGACCTCGGGCAGGTCCTCGCGGAAGCCCAGCGGGTCGTCGAGGTCGGCAGCGGTCGGGAGCAGGTCCGGGTGGGCCCACACCGCGTCGCGGGCATCCTTGCCCTGACGTGAGCGCAAGGAGCCCCAGAGGGCGGAGGCGTCGCGAAGCCGGCGCGGGCGCAGCTCGAGGCCGACGAGGGCGGCGAAGGTGTCCTCGGCGGGCCCTCCTGCCGCGCGGCGTCGACGGATCGCCTCCTGCATCTTGGTGGCGGCCGGCATCCGCTCCTCGGTCGCCTGGCTGACGACCTCGTCGACCCAGCCCTCGACCAGTGCGAGCGTGGTCTCCAGGCGGGCCAGGGCGGCCTTCTGCTCAGGGGTCTGCTGGGGCTCGAACAACCCACCCTGCAAGGCCTCCTGCATCGCCTCCATGTTGGTCGGGTCGAGCTGGCTCATGGCCTGCTCGATGCCGGACACGTCGATGGTGACGCCTCGGCCGAAGTCCTCGACCGAGGAGATCAGGTGCTGCCGCAGCCATGGAACGTGCGCGAAGAGCCGCTGGTGGGCCGCCTCTCGCAGGGAGAGGTAGAGCATGATGTCGTCGGCCGAGACGTCGAGGCCCTCGGCGAACTTCGCGATGTTGTGGGGCAGCAGGGCGGCCTTGCCGGCGGGACCCAGCGGGAGGCCGACGTCGCTGGCGGTCAGCACCTCACCGGCCAGGCCACCGAGCGCGGCACCGACCTGGCTTCCGAACATGGCGCCGCCGGCTTTGCCGAGCATGCCGATGAGCGGACCCGCCATCGCGCGGGCCTCCTCGGGCATCGCCTTGCCCATCGCGTTGACCACGTGCTCGGCCACGGGCTCGACGAGGACGCGCCACACGTCTGTGGTCTGCTCGATCCACTCCGCCCGGCTCCAGGCCGCGGTGGTGGTGACTCCCGAGGGGAGGACCGTCACCTCGTCGAGCCAGTGGTCGGCGAGACGCATGGCGTCCGCGACCTGGCTCCGGTCGTTGCTGTCGGGGCTCGGGTCGGGCTCCTGGGCGGAGGTCTTGCGGGCGATGTCGGTGGCGAGGGCCCAGTTCACGGGCCCGTCGTACGGCGCCATCATGGCCTGCATCTGGCCCATCAGACCCGAGAGGTCGGGCATCCCGCCGCCCCCCTGCCCGCCGATGCCGCTGGGACCGCCGGTTCCACCGAGTGCGTTGAAGATCTGCTCGAAGGGGGTCCCCTTGAAGGGGTTGGTGTCGTCCGGTCGGTCGTCCATGCCATTCAAATTACCCTTCGCGGCCAATCTCGTGACCAGCCCCCGTGGCCGGGTCGTACGCTCGGGCGATGACCTCCACCCCACCGTCGGGTCAGACCGGCGTGCCGGCCGCTGTGCCGGCCGACGTGATCAGGCTGCTCGACCTGCGTGAGGTGGCGCTCGACCCGGCCGAGGTGCTGGCGGCGGTGGACGACCCGGCCGCCGGCGGAGTGAACCTCTTCGTCGGGGTGGTGCGAGACCACGACCACGGTGAGACCGTCGCCCATCTCGACTACACAGCCCACCCTTCGGCGCTCGATCGGCTCAGTGAGGTGGCAGCTGGGGTCGTCGAGGAGTTCGAGGTGGTGGCCCTGGCCGCCGTGCACCGGACCGGCCACCTCGAGATCGGGGATATCGCCGTGGTGGTGGCCGTCTCCGCCGCGCACCGCGGCCAGGCCTACGACGCCTCGCGGGCCCTGATCGACCGGCTCAAGGCCAGCGTCCCCGTCTGGAAGCACCAGGTCTTCGGGGACGGGCGCGAGGAATGGGTGAACTCTCCCTAGGTCGGCGCTGGTTGCTCGTCCACCGAGCCATGAGTCCCGGGCACCTCGACGGTTCATGGGACCTTCGAGGACCCCGAGGTCATCGAGGCCCGCGGCGTGACCCACCTTCGCTCCCGGGTACACCGCTGACCTGCGAACACACCCCGCGAGCGCGTGTTGCTGGCGAGGTCGGGGCCGAACCGTCGGCATCATGGGTCCGTGGAGATCCTGCTCTGGTGGCTTCCGCCCGCGATCGTGACCCTGATCGCCATGCTCTGGGTCAGCTGGCTGGGGCGCGCTCGCGACCTGAGCCCGGACCGGTCCGACGCCGCGCAGGAGCGCTTCGCAGCCGCGATCATGAAGGACCTGCCGGTCGAGGTCACCCACCAGGTCAGCGCCCCTCGCCCCCTGCGCGAGCGCAGCACGGGCATCGCCGTACGCCCCTCGCAGATGCCGGTGGACCCGGCGCGCCAGTCGCGCACCCCGCAGGACGGCCCGGCCGCGCACGAGCCGGGCGACGGTTCGCGCCGGTCTGCCTGACCCGCCGGTCGGCACCGTCCCCGCGGGCCGATCCCGGGTCGGTCGGTGGCCGTGACGCTTGTTGCCGGATGAGAGGGTGACGCCATGACCAGGCCCGCAGACGTCCGAGCATGAAGCGCCGCACCTGGGCCGGACTGCTCGCGGTGGTCCTCGTGGTCTTCTTGTCGGTCCAGGCCCTGCGCCAGCCCGTGCCCTACGCCACCTTCGCGCCGGGTCCCACGGTCAACGTGCTCGGGAAGAGCGGCAAGAAGGACATCATCAGCGTCGAAGGACGTAAGTCCTACCGTGACGACGGGGGCCTGCGCCTGACGACGGTGATCCCGAGCGGGCCCGGGAACAAGGTCAGCATCCCGCAGATGGTCACCGCGTGGGTCGACCCCGACCGGTCGGTCTATCCCTACGAAGCGATCTACCCACCCACCGCGACCCAGCAGAGCGTCCGGCAGGAGTCGAGTGTCCAGATGGTCTCCTCGCAGGACAACGCCGTCGCCGCTGCCCTCGGTGCCCTTGACATCCCCTACGAGACGGCGGTCAAGATCGCCGACGTGACCAAGGACGGTCCCGCCGACGGCAAGCTCGAGGTGGGGGACACGGTGCTGGCGGTCAACGACAAGGTGGTCGACTCGATCGACTCGCTGACCGGGGCCATCCGCCCCCTGGCCGTCGGAACGGCCGTCACGCTGACCGTCAGTCGCAACGGTCGTGCCCTCGACGAGAAGCTGACCACGGTGGCGGCGCAGGACGACGCGAAGGCCAGTGCGGTGCGCGTCTCGATCGCGCCCGGCTACCGGTTCCCCTTCGAGGTCGACCTCAACCTCTCCGACAACATCGGCGGCCCCTCGGGCGGCCTGATGTTCGCGACGGGCATCTACGACGTGCTCACGCCCGGCTCGCTCACCGACGGCAAGGTCATCGCCGGGACCGGCGAGATCGACGCGAAGGGCAACGTCGGTGAGATCGGCGGCATCCAGCAGAAGCTCGTGGGTGCGCAGGGCGACGGGGCCGAGCTGTTCCTCGTGCCGGCCGGCAACTGCGCCGAGGCGCTTGGCGGCAACTACGACCCGGACAAGATGAGGTTGGTGAAGGTGGCCACGCTCGACGAGGCGATCAAGGACGTGAAGGCGTGGGTCAAGGATCCCGACGCGAAGCTGGCGAGGTGCACCAGGTGAGCCCGATCGAAGACGCGAGCACCGCGCTCGCCGACGTCGTGCGCGAGATCGAGGCGCACGCCTCCCGGGCCGGATGGGATCAACCGGCGCAGCTGTTCGCGCTGGTGGAGACGGCCGACCTGCTGCGACGGGAGCCACACCTCGCCGAGCTGCTGGGCGTCGAGGCCCACGACCAGGTGCTCACCCCGGTCGAGCAGGAGAGCACCTCCTCCGAGAGCCTCGAGGAGCTCCTCGCCAGCATCCTGTGGCCAACGGAGGTGGCAGGGTGCGCCGTTGTCGTCGAGGCACTCACCCTGCCGCCCGACGCGGAGCAGGTGCCCACCGACGCCGAGGCCGCTGCGGAGTACGCCGCTGCCCACCCCGACCGTCAGGAGGCCCGCATCGTGGCCGGTGCGCTCCGCACCGGCGAGGCCTTCTGCGCGATCCGTCAACGTGCCCACGACGAGGACGACATGGTCCTCGTTGGCAACGACCTCGTGCCCGCTCTCCTAGAGTTGCTGCACACCACCCTCGAAACAGATCCCGGAGACTCCCGAGACGATGAGTGACTTCTTCGCCGAAGAACCCAAGAGCACGCCCGGTGGCGGGCCCCCGGCCGGACCGACGAGGCACGCCTCGCGGCGCCCCCGGCCGCTGCTGCTCACCGTCATCGTCGTCGGCGTCGTGGTCATCGGCTTCTCGCTGTTCGCGGGCATCTGGACCGACAAGCTGTGGTTCGGGAGCATCGGTTACGGCGCGGTCTTCAGCAAGCTGATCTGGACCCGGGTGCTGCTCTTCGTCATCTTCGGTGGGGCGATGGCCGCCGTCGTCGCGATCAACCTCTTCCTGGCGTTCCGGCTGCGACCGATGTTCCGGCCGCACTCGCCCGAGCAGGCCAACCTGGAGCGCTACCGCGAGGTCGTGACGCCACTACGCCGCTGGCTGCTCGTCGGTGTTAGCCTGGTCTTCGGGATCTTCGCCGGGGTCTCGGCCACCGGCAAGTGGCGCACCTACCTGCTGTGGAGCAACCGCGAGGACTTCGGCAAGGCCGATCCCTACTTCCGCAAGGACATCGGCTTCTACGTCTTCGACCTGCCGTGGCTGCACTTCCTCGTCGACTTCGGGATGACGGCGATGTTCACCGGTCTGCTCGTCGCGGCCGTCGTGCACTACCTCTACGGCGGCATCCGGCTGCAGTCCGCGACCGACAAGGTCTCGGGGGCCGCGCAGGCCCAGCTCTCCGCGGTCTTCGGCCTGTTCCTGCTCCTCAAGGGCGTCGACTACTACCTCGACCGCTTCGACCTGACCTCGCAGACCGGGGGACTGGTCACCGGCATGACCTACACCCGCGACCACGCGGTGCTGCCGTCGAAGAACATCTTGATGTTCATCGCGATCATCTGCGCCGTACTGTTCTTCGCCAACGTCCTGCGCCGTACGTGGCTCCTCCCCGGCGTCGGACTCGCGCTGTTCGCGATCTCCGCCGTGCTCCTGGGCGCCGTCTGGCCAGGCCTGATGCAGCGCTTCCAGGTCAAGCCCGACGAGCCGGACAAGGAGTCCTCCTACATCGCGAAGAACATCGGAGCCACCAGGGCCGCGTTCGGCCTCGAGGAGACCACGGTCAGCGACTACGACGCGCAGACCAAGCTCTCCCAGGCACAGCTGAACACCGACGCCCCCTCGCTGCCCGGCATCCGCCTGGTCGACCCGCAGCTGGTGTCCTCGACGTTCGACCAGCTCCAGCAGGTGCGCGGCTACTACAGCGTGGCTCCGGTGCTCGACGTCGACCGCTACCGGATCAACGGTCGAGAGCGCGACATCGTCGTGGCGGCTCGCGAGCTGAACCTCGACGGCCTCCCCGACGCCCAGAAGAAGTGGGCCAACGAGAAGACCATCTACACCCACGGCTACGGCCTGATCG
>JBKJON010000580.1:0-5149 GCA_046595715.1 Marmoricola sp. | reverse complement strand
TCCACGAGCTCGGCATAGCCCTCAGCTGTCGCCTCGACGGTGATTTCGTCGAGGACACCACCAGTCGCGGTGTCGATCACGGCCGCGGAGTGGGTATGGACGTGGGTGTCGACGCCGATGACGACATCGACCACCTCGCGCAAATCGGTCAGACTGTTCATGCGTTCTCTCCTTCGCTGGACGGGACGTGGTTCCGGTCCGGGACGGAGGCTCGGCAGGACTGTGATGAGACACATCCGGCGCCACTAACGCCAAGTGGTCAAGCTCCTGATCAGGCCAGCTCCTCCAACCGGGCCGGTGACCGCGAGCGGACATGTCGCAGCAGGCACGAAGCCAGTCTCCGGGGGTCACACTCGTGGTCACCAACCACAGCCCAGCACCTTCAGGCTGCGTTGGCGGTCCTCACAGTCATTCCGGCCGCGATCGACGTGTCAGAAAGGTGAGCCCTGAAGTCAAAGCGCCTCGGAGGGCAACTCTTCTGGAGACGCCGGCGAAAGCCTTCGCGTCTGGCAGCAACTCCCCTCGACCAACAGCCTGGACCGAATGGTCATGCAGAACGACGGCAATCTGATCCTTTACGCACCCCAGGCCTAGTTTGGGACACCGGCACCTGGCGACTGCCGCCTGCACTGCGACCGAGGCTGAATCGCGACGACCAGTAGCGACCATGGGGCGTGAGGGGGCTAGACGGGTTGCTCAGCGGCTACCTACCCTTGGCTTATGACAGAGCCAGACAAGGCGTTCTGGACCATCGAGGAGCTTGCCGCATACCTGGGCGAGAGCGTTCATCACGTCCAGGAACTGGAACGCGACAAGAAGCTACCCCCGGCCACGAGGTTCGGCGACGTCACCCATTGGCGCCGCGACGACGTCAAGCAGTGGCTCGAAGACCATCGCGGTCGGGCTCACTAGTGGTCGTCGACGTTAGTTCTTCGGGGGTCAGGCGGCCGGGTTGAGTGGTTCGTGGGCTGCGAGTCGTTCGAGGTAGGCGTGCAGGTCGTCCTTGGCGTAGCGCCAGTCGAACGGGCTCGCGGTCGCGTTGTAGCGGTCCTCGAAGGACAGCAGTCGTTGTTCGAGCGCGTCGAGGTCGGTGAAGTTGGCGGGCTTGATGACCTTGCGCTGCACGATGGAGAAGCAGATCTCGATCTGGTTGAGCCAGGAGGCGTGCACCGGTAGTTGCACCAGTTCGGCGGTGGGCCAGGCCTCGCGCATCCGCTCGACCGATGCTGCTCCGGCGTGGGAGGAGCCGTTGTCGGCGAGCCAGAGCCCGCCGCGCCGAGGCGTAGGGCTTTTGGGTCATGACCTCTGCGACCAGCTCGCCGAACGGGACGACCCGTTGGTGGGTGCGCAGCGGCCGATCACCGTGGCGTGGTGGACGTCGAGTGCGGCGAGGTAGGCCAGGGTGCCGCCACGGACGTACTCGAACTCTCGCCGGGTCCGTTCCGGTCCTGGTGGGAGGTCGTCGTGGCCGTCGAGTGTGGCCACCTAACCGGTCCAGCGTGGAGAAGAGTGCGGCGCCAGGAGACGAGAGGTCCGTCAGATCGGCGGCCTCTGGTCGCGTGTTGCCCGAAACACGTGCGCGAGACCCCGCGGCCTGGTCCGGTGATTGCAGTCTTATCACCGCGTAGAGGCGTGACCTTGGTCGCTGGACCGTGTAGCTCCGGCGCAGCGGGGATAGGTTGGGCGTGCCCGGCCCAACGACCACTTCGAGGATGACCACGATGGCGCGCATGGCTACGCACAAGGTCGTGCTCCACGGTCACGACCTCTCTTATGTCGACAGCGGGTCCGGGCCAGTGGTGCTCTTCATCCACGGGATCCTGGGGTCGCAGCAGCAGTGGGCCCACCTGGTCGACAGAATGGATGAAGACCACCGGGTGCTCTTACCGGACCTCTTCGGTCACGGTGAGTCGGCGAAGCCGCTGGGGGACTACTCGCTCAGCTCGCACGCCGCGACCATGCGCGATCTCCTTGATCACCTCGGGATCGAGCGGGTCACGCTCGTCGGGCACTCGCTCGGTGGTGGCATTGCGATGCAGTTCTTCTACCTCTTCCCCGAGCGGGTCGATCGTCTCGTGCTGGTTTCCAGTGGCGGCCTGGGACGTGAGGTGAGCGTGGTCCTGCGCTCCGCGACCCTGCCCGGTGCCGCGCAGGTGCTCAGCGTCCTCGCCTCCGCACCAGTCCTCTCGCGTGTCGAGGCACTGGGTCGTGGCGCATTGAAGGTCGGCTGGCGACCTGGCGCAGACATCGACGCGATCTGGCGGGGGTTCAGCTCGCTCGGCGACGGTGAGAGTCGGCGTGCCTTCCTCGCCACCACGCGTGCGGTCATCGACATCGGCGGGCAGAGCATCAGTGCCCACGACCACCTGGAGGGTTCGCTACCCATCCCGACTCTGATCGTGTGGGGTTCGAAGGACCGGATGATCCCGGCCTCGCACGCAGCCAGCGTCAAGCGCGCGCTCCCCGACTGCCGCGTTGAGCTGTTCGAGGGTGCGGGTCACTTCCCACACCTTGATGATCCGGACCGCTTCGCGCGCCTGCTCCGCGAGTTCATTGCCGCTGAAGTGACACCGGAGCAGCCGGCTGCGACCGAAGACTAACCCACGAAGGGGTGCTGCCCCTCTCGTGGCATCAGCGTGACGCGTCGCTTTCGCGATCTGATCGCTGTAGCAGCAGTACTCGCGGCACGGCGTCGCCCCGCAGGACTCCTCGACCCGTCGCTGAGCGTCTGCGAGTTCCTTTCAGTGTCGCATCGAGAGGGCCTCGCCCTGGGCCTTGCGCGTTGCCGAGTGCGGGTGCCAATACCGCCGAGCGCGCAGGACAAGCGGCCGAGGAGGTGCGTCTAGCAGGCGAGTCGGCTTGTACGGCGAAGGTCGAGCAGGTCCGCTGTCGTGCTCCAGTGCGACGGGACTGGGATGAACACAGGCGTACTAGTGGGTCGCTGCTTCGGCCATCGGCTCGCCACGCCGAGTCCATCGCCTCAGGAGCTGGCGGGGGATGTTCTTCGTCGTTCGCCTGGCGCTGCACCAGGCGGGCTGCCACGGTGAGTCCAGGACCGGCGGAGTTGAAGGGGGCCCATGTCCGGACAGTCGCAGGGTGCCCATGTGGGCCGATCAGGGAAATCGAGTTACTGGCGACGGTTGGTCGGCAACCTCCGCTTCATGGCGATCATCTGCTTCTTGGGATACGTGTATCTGGCAGTCGCGGTTACCTACGACCTCACAGTCGGCAACGGGGTCGGACCTGCCCCGCCACGGTTGGCACTCCTGCTGGTCGGGGCAATTCTGGTAGGAGCCGTTTACTTGACCGCCATCGGCGACGAACCCGACCAGCCCACCCAACAGCGGCAGGCTATAGATCGCGAAGCGGTTCTCCGATTCGAGCCCCGGCTAATCCCGGAGATCACGACACCACGCTGGAAGGCCCTCCATGGTCAGCTCCACCGAGTGCGGCGCCGCCGTATCGGCGCGCTCTGCCTGTGGATTCCGCTCGCCGTGTTCCTTACCGGAGGATTGGCCGTCGGAGGGGCTTGGGAGCTGGATCAATGGCTGCCGGAATCGCCGTGGTTCCGGATTCCGGCGCTGCTTCTCTTCGTGACAACTGTTCTGGTCATGTCCGTGACCGCGGTCAACTCGCTGGTTGTCGACGTCCGCTACCAGCCCACCTTCGTCGTCGGCATCATCACCGAGCAGCTAAAGCTTGCCGAGCACGCCGGCGTGCTGAACACGATCCCGGTATTGACTGGTACCAAAGGGGAGGGGGTTCGGCTCGCGGTGACCAACCTCTTCCAGGTCAGCCCCGACGGGCGCTTGAACGGGCTCCCGCGAGGGCCCCGACGGCGAGAGTTCCCATGCTCTGCGCGGCTACGACGACGCCTATTTGTCGGCGACGCCGTCGTATTGGTCGTCATGCCCGATGGACGGGCAGTCGCCAGACTCGTAGACCTCTAACAGCCGCCATCCTCGCAGGAACAAGGCGTTGCCATCATTCAGGACTAATCCGACCCGCCCCACCGGTGCATGCCGACCGGTGGGGCGTCTTTCCGCGATCCGGTCTGACACGGCGGAACTCATTCGCCGTCGACGACGGTCGGTTGATGCCTGGGCACGCGGAACAGTACTGCGGCGACGGCCAGGAGCCAGGCGCACCAGGCGACGTACCCCGCGAAGTTGGTTAGACTCGCGGCCTCGAGGACCGGGATCAGCACGCCGGTGGCGATGAGTACGGCGGCGGCGTAGCCGGTGAGGGCGAGCCAGCGCGGCAGCACGGTCCGGCTCAGTGCGATCACGACGAGAACGGTGAAGGTCGCGGTCAGCGCGTAGCCGAGGGTCTCGCCGATGGCCTTGCCGAGGACGGTGTGCCACAACTCGAAGCGGTCCTCGGCGTCGGCACGCAGGGCCGGGTCGAGGGCGTCGTCGCTGATGCCGGGCACGAGGGTGACCCAGCGCTGGAGCCCGACGACCTGGACGGTCGCGGCCGCGATGCCGATGCCGGCGATCCAGCGGCCGAGGGTGCCGCCGGTCAGGCGGCCGACCAGCACGCCGGCCGGGGCCATCAGGGCGGCGCTCACGACGAGGACGAGGAACCAGCCGCTGACGGTGCCCTGGTGCTCGCGGAAGAGGGCGAGGATGTCGGAGGTCGGCTCCTCGAGGATCTGTGGGTACTCGAAGATCGAGCCGAGGGCGGTGAAGCCGGCGATGGCGAGCCCGGAGGCGAGGGCCAGGGTGGCGCCGGCGAGGCGGGCGGTGGTCTGCGTGTTCATGGTCTGCTCCTTGATTGCGTGGGTGAGTCAGGCGGTGAGGCGGTAGCTGTCGAGGGTCGCGGTCAGGGCTGCGTCCAGCGGGGTGGCGAGGTCACCGAAGGCGGCGCGGAACTTGCTGTCGTCGACGACCCAGCGGTCGGTGAACTGGTAGAGCGTGTGCTGGTATTCGCGCAGCTCCGGCTTGACGAGCCCGATCAGGCGGAGGGTGGTCCGCCCGGCGGCGAGCACGCGAGGGCGCTGACCGGCGAGCCGATAGACCTGCTCGATCAGCTCTCGGGTCGTCCGGGTTGCCGTGACCGGGAGGTGCCAGACCTCGCCGGTTGCTGTCGGCGCCGTACCCAATGCGATCAGGCCGGCGGCGACGTCGGGCGTGTAGGAGTAGCTGTG
>JBKJON010000515.1:0-7230 GCA_046595715.1 Marmoricola sp. | reverse complement strand
CGTGGCCAAGGAGCGCGAGATCGCCGAGGCCACCTCCCGCGAGGAGGGCAAGCCCGAGCAGGCGATCGCGAAGATCACCGAGGGTCGCCTCAACGGCTTCTACAAGGAGGTCGTGCTCCTCGACCAGCCTTCGGTCACCGACAGCAAGAAGTCGGTCAAGGCCGTCCTCGACGCCGCTGGTGTGCACGTGAAGCGGTTCGCCCGCTTCGAGGTCGGGGCCTGATTCACTTCGTTCCACTAGGTTGTCGGCAGACATGCGAGGAGGCCGGTTCGATGCACGCACCATGGAGCATCGGGCCGGCCCTCCGTCATGAGTGGCTCCAGATCTCCGGTGGCCCAGATTCTTTCCAGGGAGTGGTGACGTGACCAGCTACAAGAGAGTCCTGCTCAAGCTGTCCGGCGAGGTGTTCGGCGGTGGTCGGGTCGGTGTCGACCCGGACGTCGTCCAGAAGATCGCCCAGGAGATCGCCGTCGTCGTACGCTCCGGGGTCGAGGTCGCGATCGTGACCGGCGGCGGCAACTTCTTCCGCGGAGCCGAGCTCCAGCAGCGCGGCATGGACCGCGCCCGCGCCGACTACATGGGCATGCTCGGCATCGTCATGAACTGCCTCGCCCTCCAGGACTTCCTGGAGAAGGAGGGCATCGAGACGCGGGTGCAGACCGCGATCACGATGGGTCAGGTCGCTGAGCCCTACATCCCGCGCCGCGCCATCCGGCACCTCGAGAAGGGTCGGGTCGTCATCTTCGGGGCCGGCGCCGGCATGCCCTACTTCTCGACTGACACGGTCGCTGCCCAGCGTGCGCTCGAGACCAAGTGCGAGGTCGTCCTGATGGGCAAGAACGGGGTCGACGGTGTGTACAGCGCTGACCCCCGCACCCACCCCGACGCGATGAAGTACGACGAGCTCACGTTCGTCGAGGCTCTCCAGCAGGGACTGAAGGTGGCCGACGCAACCGCCTTCGCACTGTGCATGGAGAACCACATGCCGATGATCGTCTTCGGCATGCAGCCCGAGGGAAACATCCTCCGGGTGGTCCAAGGTGAGAAGATTGGCACGCTCGTGAGCGCCGGCGACGGCGGCATCACGCACAGCCACCGCGACTAGGGAGAGATGCGTTGATCAACGACACTTTGAAGGACGCCGACCAGAAGATGGCCAAGGCCGTCGAGGTCACGAGGGAGGAGTTCGCCGCCATCCGTGCCGGCCGGGCCAACCCCTCGATGTTCTCCAAGCTGACCGCTGACTACTACGGCACCCCGACCCCGATCCAGCAGCTCGCGGGCTTCACCGCCCCCGAGGCCCGGATCATCCTCGTCCAGCCCTACGACGTGGGGGCCATGGCCGCCATCGAGAGGGCGATCCGTGACTCCGACCTCGGCGTGAACCCGTCCAACGACGGCAAGCTCATCCGCTGCGTGTTCCCGGAGCTGACCGAGGAGCGCCGCAAGGACTACATCAAGGTCGCCAAGACCAAGGCCGAGGACGGCCGCATCTCGGTGCGCAACATCCGGCGCAACGCCAAGCAGGCGCTGGAGAAGCTCGAGAAGGACGGCGAGGTCGGCAAGGACGACGTCACTGGAGCCGAGAAGAAGCTCGACACCTCCACCAAGCGCCACACCGACCAGATCGACGAGATGCTCAAGCACAAGGAATCAGAACTGATCGAGGTCTGAGGGGCTCCATGACCGAGACCTCAGCGGCTCCAGCGCACCAGCCGGACGAGCCACCGGCCAAGAAGGCCAGCCGCGCCGGGCGTGACCTGCCCAAGGCCATCGCCTCAGGGCTGGTCCTGGCGTTGGCGATAGTGGTGTCGCTCCTTTTCTGGTCGCCCGCGTTCATGTTCATCGTGGGCACGGCCGTCGTGGTGGCGATCTGGGAGATGCACCAGGGCCTGAAGAGTCGCGGGATCGACATCCCGCAGGAGCCGTTGATGGTCGGCGGTGTGGTCATGGTGGCGGTAGCCTTCATGTTCGGTGCCCCGGCGCTGGTCACGGCCACCGCGGTCTCCGCCCTTGCGACGATGCTCTGGTTGTTGCGCCGAGGAGTGGACGGCTACGTCCAGAACGCGACGGCCTCGGTCTTCACACTGATCTACATCCCGTTCCTGGGCTCGTTCGTGGCGCTCCTGCTCGCTGAGGACGAGGGCGTCAAGGCGATCCTCACCTTCGTCATCGTCACCATCGCCTCCGACATCGGTGGGTACGCCGCCGGCGTGCTGTTCGGCAAGCACCCGATGGCTCCGGTGATCTCGCCGAAGAAGTCGTGGGAGGGCTTCGCCGGCTCGCCGCTGGGGTGCATCGTGACCGGCTACCTGCTCGTGGTCTTCCTGCTGGACGGGGACTGGTGGGTCGGTGTCGTCCTCGGCCTCGTCACGGTCGTGATGGCCACCCTGGGGGATCTGTGCGAGTCGGTGATGAAGCGTGACCTCGGCATCAAGGACATGAGCCAGATCATTCCGGGCCACGGTGGCCTGATGGACCGGCTCGACTCGCTGCTCGCGACGGCACCGCCGATCTGGCTGCTGCTGCACTACCTCGTGTTCTAGGGGTTGCCGCGGCGTCCGTGCGTGCGGGCCGGCTCGTAGCCACCCTCCGGTGGGACCATCTCCGCGCGTAGGCCCAGCAGCCGGATGGGACGGTCGTCCTCGAGTCTGCCCAGGAGCTCCACCGCCGTCTCGGCGAGGACGGCGGGGTCGAAGGTGGGCTCAGCGAGCTTGCGGCTCCGGTTGACGGTGAAGAACGGCGCGAACCGCACCTTGAGGTGCACCCGCATGGCCGCCCTGCCCTCGGCCCGGATGTCCTGGACCACGTGGTCGGCCAGCTCACGCAGGGCCGTCGAGACCTCGTCGGGGCCGGTCAGGTTCTCCTGGTAGGTCGTCTCCCGCCCGTGGGCGCGCGCGATCCACGGGCTGTCGTCCACGACGTTGCTGCCCACCCCTCGCCCCAGGCGCCCGAAGTGTGGCCCGGTGTTGGGGCCGAACTCCGCCACCAGGTCGTCCTCGGGCGCCTCCGCGAGCTCGCGCACGGTCATGACGCCCAAGGCGGCGAGGCGCTGGGAGATGCGGCTGCCCACGCCCCACAGGTCCTTGGTGGGCCGGTCACCCATCACCTCGAACCAGTTGTCCCGGGTCAGCCGGAAGGTGCCGCGCGGCTTGCCGAGCTCGGTGGCGATCTTCGCGCGCACCTTGGTGTCCCCTATCCCCACCGAGCAGTGCAGCCCGGTCGCGGCGAGCACCGCCTCCATCGCCGAGCGGGCCACCTGCTCCGGGTCCGCGGTCTCGACGCCCACGAACGCCTCGTCCCAGCCGAGCGTCTCGACCACGACACCCGGCACCGTTCGAAGCGTGTCCATGACCACCGCCGAGGCGGCGTCGTACGCCGGACCGTCGACCGGCAGCAGCACTGCCTGCGGGCATCGGCGCACCGCGGTCTTCAGCGGCATCCCCGAGTGCACGCCGAACTCCCGCGCCTCGTAGGAAGCGGTGGAGACGACCGCACGCTCGGTGGGATCTCCGCGTCCGCCGACGATCACGGGCAGACCAGCCAGCTCGGGGCGGCGGAGGACCTCCACCGCCGCGATGAACTGGTCCATGTCCACATGGAGCACCCAGGACGCCATGGCCACATCCTGCCGTGTCCTGCCCGGAGCCGCGGTCGTGGAGCAGCGTGCGTACTGAGTACGAGGACGCAGGACGTTGGGCGGCTTTCGTGGAAGGCTGGCCCGCATGCTGCCGAGGGTCTGCTCTCGCTGCACCTGCTGGCGGGCTACCTCGCGATGATCGTCGTCGAGCGGACCAGGTGGCTCGCGCTGGAGATGCTGGCGGGCGCGGCGATCCTGCTGATCCTGCTCGCCGGGGCGTGCGTCGTGCTCCTGGTCATTCTCTCCAACAGCTACGCCTGACCGCTCCACCAGCCCCTGGTCAGGCAGAGGTGCGCGGGCCAACCCCGCGGGGGAGCCAGTTCACCGTCTGTACGCCGACTCTTCACCAGCGTGCACCCGAGCGGGCGCCATGAGCCACCTAGCGTCCAGACGTCCAGAAACCACACTCTGCTCGAGAGGAACCTCGATGTCGTTCGTTCGTCACCTGGCCACCGCACCCGCCGTGGCCGTGCTCGCCCTCTGCTGCGGCGCCGCGGCAGCCGTGGCCGCCCCGGCTCACCATTCCGGGCCATCGACCCGCACGAATCCGTACCTGACCCCGTCGGCCCGCGATGTCAGCCTGACCAGCATCCTGACGGCCGGCGACACCGTCGGTGGTTACCAGATGGCCGGGACCCCTGACGGAATGGGGACCTTCGACAACGGGGACGGGACGTTCACCGTGGTGATGAACCATGAGTTCAACACCTCGGAGGGCACCCCCCGCTCGCACGGCAACGAGAACGGGTCCTTCATCTCCCGATGGGTCATCAAGAAGAGCAACCTGCGCGTGGTCTCGGGCCAGGACCAGATCCGCAGCCTCGTCACCGTCACCGGCACCAAGAACCTGAACCGGCTCTGCTCGGCCGACCTGGCCCCCGTCAGCGCCTTCTACGACCGCAAGTCGGGTCGCGGGACCACGCAGAGAATCTTCCTCAACGGTGAGGAGACCAACGGGGGTCGCGCCTTCGGTCACGTCCTCACCGGCAGGGAGAACCACACCAGCTACGAGCTTCCGGCTCTGGGCAACGCCGCGTGGGAGAACATCGCCGCAAACCCGGGCACCGGTGCGGACACGGTTGCCGTCGGCCAGAGTGACGGCACGCCGTCCTACGTCTGGGCCTACCACGGCAGGAAGACGGGGAGGGGCAACGCCGTCGAGCGTGCGGGGCTCAGCAACGGTGTGAGCCTGCCCATCGCCGTCGACGGCATGGCTGCTGAGGACGGCAACACGCCCTACACGGGGGGGAGGAAGAAGTTCACGCTCGACGCTGCCCACGCCACCTCGTTCGCGCGTCCCGAGGACGGCGCTTGGGACACCAGGGACCACAACGTCTACTACTTCGCCACGACGGCCTCCTTCAGCGGTCACAGCCGGATCTGGAAGCTCACCTTCAAGAACGCCGGGAAGCCTGAGTTGGGCGGCACCATCGACATGGTGCTGGAGGGCCCCCATGACATCGGCGCGGATTCGACCGGTCCGAAGATGATGGACAACCTGACCGTCACCAGCCGTGGCGACCTGATCATCCAGGAAGACCCGGGAAACAACCCCTACCTCGCGGGCATCTTCCAGCTGAACCCGCGCACGGGTGAGCTGCGCCGCGTCGCCCGCCACGACCCGGCACTGTTCGCGCCGGGTGCCCCCGGCTTCGTCACCCAGGACGAGGAGTCCTCCGGGGTGATCCCGGCCCCGTTCCTGGGCCAGGGTGCCTACCTCGTGGCGGACCAGATCCACCAGAAGGTCGATGACCCCGCCGTCGTCGAGATGGGCCAGCTCGACCTGATGAGGATCGGGACCAGCCGTCACGAACACGGCCACGACGACGGCCACGACGACGGCCACGACGACGGCCACGGCCGCTCGTAGCACACCGGTCGGCCCCGAGCGCAGACTGGGACCGGCGGAAGTCACACAGCAGGATGCACTCGTGGACGGTCCGGAGCGATTCGGCCCGTCCACGGGGCCTGTGCTGGGGCCGGCCGTCTCGGCCTGATTGTGACGGTGTAGCGCTGGATGGGAGGATGGGGGGGTTGTGACTGAATCGATCAAGACCCTTCCCCTCGTCTTCGAGGAGCCCAAGGGACCCCGAGGGCCCAAACCGAAGCCGCCACGCCACCTCGCCGACATGACGCCGGCCGAGCGCAAGGCCCACCTCGAGGAGCTCGGCCTCCCCGGGTTCCGGGCCCGTCAGCTCTCCGCGCACTACTTCGCGCGGCTGGTCGACGACCCCGAGCAGATGACCGATCTCCCGGCCGGCCAGCGCGCCGAGCTGGTGCAGAGCCTGATGCCTCACCTGATGACACCGCTGAAGGTGCAGGAAGCCGACAAGGGCACCACTCGCAAGACCCTGTGGAAGCTGTTCGACGGCTCCCTGGTCGAGTCGGTGCTCATGCGCTACCCGGGTCGTACGACGATCTGCGTCTCCAGCCAGGCCGGCTGCGGCATGGCCTGCCCGTTCTGCGCGACCGGTCAGGGGGGCCTGCAGCGCAACATGTCCACGGGCGAGATCGTCGAGCAGGTGGTGGCCGGTGCCCGTGCCCTCGAACGCGACGAGGTCGCCGGCGGTCCGGGACGCATCTCCAACGTGGTCTTCATGGGCATGGGCGAGCCGATGGCCAACTACAAGGCCGTCATCGGTGCCGTACGCCGCCTCACCGATCCAGCTCCCGACGGTCTCGGCATGTCCGCCCGCGGCATCACCGTCAGCACCGTCGGCCTCGTGCCCCGCATCAACCAGCTCGCCGCCGAGGGCATCCCGGTGACCCTCGCGCTGAGCCTGCACGCCCCCGACGACGAGCTGCGCGACGAGCTGGTGCCCATCAACACCCGGTGGAAGGTCGCCGAGACCGTCGAGGCGGCCTGGAACTACGCCAAGGTCACCAAGCGTCGCGTCTCGATCGAGTACGCCATGATGCGCGGCATCAACGACCAGGCTTGGCGTGCGGACCTGCTCGGCGACGTCCTCAACGGCTACGGCGACTGGGGGTGGGTGCACGTGAACCTGATCCCGCTCAACCCCACCCCGGGGTCGAAGTGGACCGCCAGCGACCCCGAGGACGAGCGCGAATTCGTTCGCCGCCTGGAGGCGAAGGGGATCTCCACGACCGTGCGCGACACCCGCGGCCGCGAGATCGACGGTGCCTGCGGACAGCTCGCAGCCGAGGGCTGATCAGCGGCGCGCGCCTGGGCCGCTGGAGCGGCGTGGTCGAGGATCGTGGTGAGGGTCGACGACGATCGGGCGTGCTGGGGGTCACGTCTCGGAGGACCGTGTTCTGGTGGACACCGATCACGGACAAGGGGAGGATGCACTCGACCTGCTGCCCGATATGAGGAGTGCACGATGGCCGACGAGCCGAAGCCGGAGAAGCTGAAGAAGCTCAACCGGCTCGAGGGTCTCAGCGACAAGGACCTCAAGACGGTGATCGACAAGGGCCGTCACGTGCGCCTGCCGGCCAACTGGTCCCTGATCTGGGAGAAGACCCCGGGCGACAAGGCCTACCTGATCATCAACGGTGAGGTCGCCGTCAGGAAGGGCAAGGAGGAGATCGCTCGACTGGGTGCGGGCGACGTCATCGGCGAGATGGC
>JBKJON010000328.1:0-2617 GCA_046595715.1 Marmoricola sp. | reverse complement strand
GCCGGCGGCGATGCCGTAACGGACCAGCGAGTTCTTGTCGTCACCGATCGACAGGGTCACGATCGCCGGGGCGATGAGCACCGAGACGAGGTTCATCACCTTGATCAGCGGGTTGATGGACGGACCGGCGGTGTCCTTGAACGGGTCACCGACGGTGTCACCGATGACGGTGGCCGCGTGGGCTTCGCTGCCCTTGCCTCCGTGGGCACCGTCCTCGACGATCTTCTTCGCGTTGTCCCACGAACCACCGGAGTTGGCGAGGAAGACCGCCATGAGGCAGCCGGTGCCGATGGCCCCCGCGAGGAAGCCGGCGAGCGGCCCGATACCGAGCCCGAAGCCGACAGCCACGGGCATGAGCGCCGCGAGCAGACCCGGCGTCGCGAGCTCGCGCAGCGAGTCCTTGGTGCAGATGTCGACGACACGGCCGTACTCGGGCTTCTCGGTGTAGTCCATGATCCCCGGGTGCTCGCGGAACTGGCGACGCACCTCGAAGACGATGGCGCCGGCAGCGCGGGTCACCGCGTTGATGGCGAGGCCCGAGAACAGGAAGACCACGGCCGCACCGATCAGCAGGCCGACCAGCACACTCGGGGTGACGATCTGCAGGTCGAACGGGGCGTTCGCCTTCTGGAGGATCTGCGTGTACTGCGCCTGGGCGGCTTCCTGGGTCAGGGAGCCTCCCTGGACCCTGGCCACGAGGTCGGTCTGGGTCTTCTGCTGCAGCGCGGTGAAGATCGGCTGGAACTTCTGCTGCCAGGCGTCGGAGTAGGACCCGAAGAGCGCGGTGGCGGCGAGCACGGCCGTGGCGATCGCGATGCCCTTGGTGATCGCCTTCGTGGTGTTGCCCACCGCGTCGAGGTCGGTGAGGATCTTCGCGCCCTCGCCGTCGACGTCGCCCGACATCTCGGCGATGCCCTGGGCGTTGTCCGAGACCGGGCCGAAGGTGTCCATGGCGACGATGACGCCGACCGTGGTCAGCAGACCACAGCCGGCCAGCGCGATGAGGAACAGCGACAGGATGACCGAACCGCCACCGAGCAGGAACGCCGCGTAGACGGCTGCACCGATGATGACTGCCGTGTAGACGGCCGACTCCAGGCCGACGCCGATCCCCGAGAGGACCACGGTGGCCGCGCCGGTCAGCGAGGTCCGGGCCACGTCCTTGGTGGGGCGCTTGTCGGTGCCGGTGAAGTAGCCGGTGAGCCACAGGATGACCGCGGCGAGGACGATGCCGATGATGACGGCCAGGATCGCGGTGTAGCGCGGGTTGCCCTCGAGCGTGGCGATCGTCGCGTTGGTGGACCCGAGACCGGCGTAGGTGTCGGGCAGGTAGACGTAGGCCGCGACAGCCGACAGCACGGCGGCGATCGTCGCCGAGACGTAGAAGCCGCGGTTGATCGCCGACAGGGCGTTCTCGCCCGGCTTCACGCGGGTGATGAACACACCGATGAGGGCCGTCACCGCACCGATGGCGGGCACGATGAGCGGGAAGACCAGGCCGTAGGTGCCGAAGGCGGCAGAACCCAGGATCAGGGCGGCGACGAGCATGACGGCGTAGGACTCGAACAGGTCCGCAGCCATGCCGGCGCAGTCGCCCACGTTGTCGCCCACGTTGTCGGCGATCGTGGCGGCGTTGCGCGGGTCGTCCTCGGGGATGCCGGCCTCGACCTTGCCGACGAGGTCGGCGCCGACATCGGCAGCCTTGGTGAAGATGCCGCCACCGACGCGCATGAACATGGCCAGCAGGGCGGCACCGAAGCCGAAGCCCTCGAGCACCTTGGGGGCGTCGCCCTGGTAGAGCAGGACGACCACGGAGGCGCCGAGCAGACCCAGGCCCACCGTCGCCATACCGACCGTGCCACCGGTGCGGAACGCGATCCGCATGCCGGAGTCACGGTCGCCACCACGGGCTGCGGAGGCGACGCGGACGTTCGCCTTCACAGCCAGGCTCATGCCGAAGTAGCCGATGGCTGCGGAGAACAACGCGCCGACGATGAAGAAGCCTGAGCGGCCCCAACGGACGCCGGTCGTGTCGGCGGG
Source organism: Marmoricola sp. (assembly GCA_046595715.1). Classification (GTDB taxonomy): domain Bacteria; phylum Actinomycetota; class Actinomycetes; order Propionibacteriales; family Nocardioidaceae; genus Marmoricola. The sequence continues at coordinate 577 of JBKJON010000328.1, read as the reverse complement.
GAGCAGGAGCAGCAGGAAGAAGACCAGCGCGACGAAGACGGAGAGGGTCTTGAACTGGCGGGCCAGGAACGCCTGCGCACCTTCCTCGACGGCAGCGCCGATTTCCTGCATCTTCTCGGTGCCGGGATCGGCCGCCAGGACTTGCTGGCGGAAGAAGACCCCCATGACCAACGCGATGACCGAGATGGCCAGGACCGCGAGGACCAGGGTGAGATTGGTGCCGGTGAGCTCTAGATCAGCAGTTGCGGCAGGCGCAAGGCGCGTCATTCCATCCTCCTCGATGGGTAACAGTGCAGGACCGTCCGCGGGCGCGACATGATGACGCACCACCACGGGGGACGATGCTGGCGAGAGTAATGCACGTCACACCGTATGCGACGACCGGTGAGCAGCGTCACAGTGAATTTCCTGCACCGAGAGGAGAGGCAGCCCGGCCGGAGAGGAGGGCAGGCAGGCGCAGGGCCCGTCAGGCGTTGGACGCCGCAGCAGCCTCGTCGACCGAGGGATAGATGTGGAACACCTTGTCCAGCCCGGTGATCTTGAAGACCTTGAGGATGCGGTCCTGGGCGCTCACGAT
>JBKJON010000134.1:0-8103 GCA_046595715.1 Marmoricola sp. | reverse complement strand
GTCATGATGTTGTCGGCGGTCGACAGGGCGTCGGCGTAGCGCAGGTCGATCTCGTTCTGGCCGGGGCCGCCCTCGTGGTGGCTGAACTCCACCGAGATGCCCATCGACTCGAGCATGTTGATCGCCTCGCGGCGGAAGTCCGAGCCGCGCGACTGGGCGGTGTGGTCGAAGTAGCCGCTGCGGTCGACCGGGATCGGCTCCTCACCCATGCCGGGACGGCCCTGGAAGAGGTAGAACTCGATCTCCGGGTGGGTGTAGAAGGTGAACCCCTTGTCGGCGGCCCGCTGCAGCGTGCGCTTCAGCACGAACCGTGGGTCGGCGTACGACGGGGAGCCGTCAGGCATCATGATGTCGCAGAACATCCGTGCCGTGGAGGGGCCGTCGCCACGCCACGGCAGCAGCTGGAAGGTCGCCGGGTCCGGGTGGGCCAGCATGTCGGCCTCGGTCACGCGGGCGAAGCCCTCGATGGCGGAGCCGTCGAAACCGATGCCCTCGGCGAAGGCGTTCTCCAGCTCGGCCGGAGCGACCGAGACCGACTTGAGGTAGCCGAGCACGTCGGTGAACCACAACCTGACGAACCTGACGTCGCGCTCTTCGAGTGCGCGGAGAACGAAGTCTTCCTGCTTGCCCATGGTGCTGAGCCTAGGCCAGAGCGGAGAACGCCTGCGCCAGCGGGCGCCAACCCACTGCGAGTTCGTCGCGGGCGACCTCGACCCGGTCCAGCACATCCTCCAGGACACCCTCGTCGTAGCGGTCGCGGTCGTCCTCCGCCCAGCTCGCCAGGATCTGCGCGTCGACCTCGGGGTGGAGCTGCACACCCCACACGGTCGGGGCGAAGCGTGCCGCTTGCAGCTCACCTCCCGGAGCCACGGCGAGGACCTCGGTGCCGCCGGGTGGGTCGAGGACGACGTCGTCGTTCCAGTGCACTCCCGACCTGGTGCCCACCAGCCCTCGGGTGAGGTCGTCGTGGTGGGCGCCGTCGGTCCACCCCACCCGCAGCAGGCCGAGCTGCTGCCCACCGGGGTTGGGACCACTCGCACCGCCGAGGGCCACGGCCACGAGCTGGTGGCCCAGACAGATGCCGAGCGTGGGTACGGCGCGCCAGGTCGCCTCCCGCACGAGCTCCTTCGTCAGGGTCAGCCACGGGTGCGTGTCGTCGTCGTTGGCCCCCATCGCACCACCGAGGACGAGCAGCGCCTCGTGGTCGGCGAGATCGGTGGGCAGGTCGAGGCCGGCGTAGGGCCGGCGTACGTCGAGCGTGCACCCGGCCTCGACCAGCCAGTCACCCATCCACGCGGGTGGGCAGTCGTCCTCGTGCTGGACGACGAGGACACGGCGCTGTTCAGCCATGGCTCAGGGGGCCGGCGCGAGGATCCAGAGGACCTCGCAGGTCTCGGCGTCAGGGTTCCTCCAGGTGTGCGGGGCGTTGCCGGGGAACGTCAGGGCGTCCCCTGGCCGCAGCATCTCCTTGCCCGACTCCAGCACCACCTCGAGGGTGCCCGAGAGCACGTAGGCACACTCGGCCTCGCCCGCGCGAAGCACGGCGGTCGCCGGGGGGTCGAGCAGGTCGCCCACCCTGAGGCCGAGGATCTCGCAGGCGGCGACCAGCGAGGCCACCGAGGGCGACACGTCGTCGCGCTCCAGCCGACTCACGAGTCCCTTGGTCGGCCCGGGGGCCAGGGTCACCTGGTCGCGGGTGAGCGACCGCTGGTTGCACGCTGCCCGCAGTCGGGCGCCGATCAGCACGGCCGGGCGGTCCTGCCCGGGGTGCGCCACCCGTGGCCGCCTGCTGGTCATGGCCCCAGTTCTATCGCAACCGCGCGCACGGGTCCTTCGTCGGCCCCGGTGAGGCGGATCGGCGTGCACGCGACGAGGAAGTCACCCACTGGTAGGCCCTCGAGGCGGAAGTCCTCGCCGATCACGCCCAGCCGCGAGATCAGGTGGTGGCTGGGGAAGCCGACGCCGGGGTGGGTCTCGTCGGGGGTCTCGTCGATGTTGATCGCGTCGATGCAGAAGGCGCGGACCCCAGGTCGACCATCCGCTCGCAGGCCCCGGCCCCCAGGAACGGGTACTCGAAGTACGTCGGGGAGCGGTAGTGCGCGGTCCAGCCCGTGCGGTCTCTCGACCGGCATCACGTCGCTCTACGGCACCGGGCTGGACTTCTCGTCGGTGTTCCCGCGGTTCAGCCGGGTGCACGCATCGCTGTTCATCGGTGCGCTCGCCTTCGTGTTCAACCTGGTGGGCAGGCTCGCCTTCGAACCTCATCGACACCGTCAACGCCTTCATCGGCGCGAACGTCATCTGCATGCCCTGGATGGTGATCATGACCCTCGGCTACGTCGTACACCGCGGTCACTTCAGCGCCGTCGACCTGCAGGTGTTCAAGCTCGGCATGCGCGGCGGCGCCTACTGGTTCGAGAACGGGGTCAACTGGCGGGGCATGGCCGCCTGGATCCCAGCCGCGGTCAGCGGTCTGCTCTTCGCGAACTACCCGCCCCTGATCGAGGGACCGTTCCGCAACGCGGCAGGTGGGGTCGACATCAGCCTCCCGGTGTCCATCGGGCTGGCAGCCCTCATCTACGTGGCGGGGCTCTTCGCCTACCCGGAGCCGCGCTACCCCTTCGGCCCCGACGGACCCGCTGGGTGCCGTCCAGGGACTCGGTGGTTCCCGCGGTCGTGGAGGATGCCGGCGCCTCCTCGCACCGGCAGATCATGCGCAACCGCAAGACTGGTGCTGCCGACGTCGACGAACTGAAGGAAGGTCAGCCGCATGCCTGAGGAGACCCAGCACACCCGTCCGGGCGCGGAGCGCGACCAGCCCCCCCGCATTCTCGAGGGCAGCAACGTCGGACAGGTCGACAACACCCGGGTGCCGCGCTTCGCGGGCCCCCCGACGTTCGCCCAGCTGCCACGGATCGACGAGGTGGAGACCGCCGACGTCGCCGTCGTGGGGGTGCCCTTCGACGCTGGCGTCTCCTACCGTCCCGGCGCCCGCTTCGGACCGTCCCACATCCGCGCGTCCTCCCGGCTGCTGCGGCCCTTCAACCCGGCCACCGGGGTGTCGCCCTTCGCCGCGCAGCAGGTCGTCGACGCGGGTGACATCGCCGCGAACCCGTTCTCCCTCGAGGAGGCGGTGGCCCAGGTGGAGCGGTCCGCGCGCGGGCTGCTCGAGCACGCCCCCCGGTTGCTCGTGCTCGGCGGCGACCACACCATCGCGCTGCCGATGCTGCGGGCGCTGGCCTCCGAGACTCCCGTCGCGGTCGTGCACTTCGACGCCCACCTCGACACGTGGGACACGTATTTCGGCGCTGCCTACACCCACGGGACCCCGTTCCGCCGGGCGTCGGAGGAAGGTCTGCTGGACACCTCGGCCTGCGTGCACGTAGGGACCCGCGGCCCCCTCTACGGGGCGCGCGATCTCGTCGACGACCGCGAGCTGGGCTTCGCCATGGTCCCGGCGACGGAGATCGACGCGCTCGGCGCCGCTGGCGTCGCCGAGCGGATCCGGGCCCGCGTCGGTCAGCGGCCCGTCTACCTGTCCATCGACATCGACGTCCTCGACCCCGCCTTCGCCCCCGGCACCGGGACACCCGAGGCAGGGGGCATGACCAGCCGGGAGCTGCTCGCGATCCTGCGTGGGCTGGCCGGGCTCGACATCCTCGGGGCCGACATCGTCGAGGTGGCGCCCGTCTACGACCACTCCGAGATCACCGGGATCGCCGCCGCCCACACCGCCTACGAGCTGTTGAGCGCGATGGCTCCGAACCCCGAGGACGTCCGATGACGCCGCTCGATCTCGCCGACTCCCTGGTGGCCGCCTTCGCCGCCGGCGACGCCGAGCGCGCTTCGGCCACTGCGACCGGGACGCGGCCTTCCTCTTCCACGACACTCCAGGACGCATCGAGTCCCGCGCGGACTGCGAGACGATGTGGGCGGAGTCGGAGCGCGAGGCGGGCTTCCGGGTGGTGTCGTTCGAGTCCACGGGCCAGCGTGTGCAGGAGTACGCCGAGCTGGCGGTGTTCACCCACGACCTGCACACCGTGCGCGAGCTCGACGGGAACCGGGACGAGGTCTTCGAGCGGGAGACGATCGTGCTGCGCCGGGACGGCGACACCTGGACCTGCATCCACGAGAACCTCTCCCCCGACCCGCGCCGGGTCGAGGGCTGAACGAGGCTCAGGCCGAGGGCACGTTCTCCAGCTCGGCCAGCCACGCCGCCGCGCTGGCGTCGCTGGGCATCCGCCAGTCGCCCCGGGGGGACATCGTCCCTCCCGCACTCACCTTGGGTCCGTTGGGCAGGGCCGACCGCTTGAACTGGCTGGAGAAGAACCGCCTGATGAACACCTCGAGCCAGTGCCGGATCTCGGGGAGGTCGTAGGCGCGGTGTGACTTCTCCGGGTAGTTCGGTGGCCACTCCCCCTCGGTGGCGTCGGACCACGCATGCCGGGCCATGAAGGCCACCTTGCTCGGGCGAGCGCCGTGCCGCAGGACGTGGAAGAGCGTGAAGTCCTGCAGCGCGTAGGGACCGACGGAGGACTCGGTGCTCTGGGGTGTCTCGCCCTCGCGGGTCGGGACCAGCTCAGGAGTGATCTCCTGCTCGAGGATCGAGGTGAGCACGTCCCCGACCCCGTCCTCCTTGGGGCCGAGCTGCTCGCTGTCGACGACCCAGCGGATGAGGTGCTGGATGAGCGTCTTCGGCACACCCGAGTTCACCGGGTAGTGCGGCATCTGGTCGCCCACGCCGTAGGTGCACCAGCCCAGCGCCAGCTCGGAGAGGTCACCCGTGCCGAGGACGATGCCCCTGCGCTGGTTGGCGATCCGGAAGAGATAGTCCGTGCGCAGGCCCGCCTGGACGTTCTCGAACGTGACGTCGTAGACGTCCTCGCCGGAGGCGAAGGGGTGGCCCATGTCCTCGAGCATCTGCCGTGCCGCCGGCCGGATGTCGAGCTCCTCGAAGGTGACCCCGAGGGCCTCGGAGAGGCGGGTCGCGTAACCCTTGGTCGTCTCGCCCGTCGCGAACCCGGGCATGGTGAAGGCCAGGATGTCGCTGCGCGGACGACCGAGCCGGTCCATCGCCCTGGCCGCCACGATCAGGGCGTGGGTGGAGTCGAGGCCGCCCGAGACTCCGATGACGACCTTGGGCTGTCCGATCGCCCGCAGTCGCTGCTCGAGTCCGGAGACCTGGATGTTGTAGGCCTCGTAGCAGTCCAGCGCCAGACGTGCCGGGTCGTCGGGGACGAACGGGAAGCGGTCGACCTTGCGCCGCAGGCCGATGTCGCCGTCCGGTGGGTCGAGCGCGAAGACGAGCACGCGGTGATCCTCGAACGTCTGGTTCTGGAACTTGCGGTTGTCGTCGAACGTGCCCTGGCGCAGCCGCTCCTGCCGGATGCGGCCGAGGTCGACGTCGACCACCGTGCGCCGCGCCCCGGACGGAAAGCGCTCGCCCTCGCCGAGGAGGTCGCCGCACTCGTAGACCATGGTCTGGCCGTCCCAGGACAGGTCGGTGCTCGACTCCCCCTCGCCCGCCGCCGCGTAGAGGTAGGCCGCCAGGCACCGCGCGCTCGCCGAACGGACCAGCAGCCGCCGTTCCTCGGCCCTCGCCACGGTGACGGGCGAGCCCGACAGGTTCGCCAGCACCGTCGCACCAGCCAGCGCCGCACTGGCGCTCGGCGGGACCGGAACCCACATGTCCTCGCAGATCTCCACGTGCAGCGCGAGGCCGCGCACGTCGCTGGCCTCGAAGATCAGGTCCGGCCCGAAGGGGTACAGCACCCCGTCGAGGTCGATGTGCGCCGCGAACTGGTCCGCGCCGGAGGCGAACCAGCGCGACTCGTAGAACTCCCGGTAGGTGGGCAGGTGACCCTTCGGCACCACCCCGAGGATCGTGCCCCGGTGGATGACCACGGCGCAGTTGTAGATCCTGCTCATGTGGCGCAGCGGCGCCCCGACGACCAGCACCGGCCTGAGGTCGAGGGTCGCCTCGACCAGAGCGCGAAGCGCGCCGACAACGGCGTCCAGGAGCACGTCCTGCATCACCAGGTCGTCGATCGCGTAGCCGCTCAGGCACAGCTCCGGGAACAGCGCGACCGCCACACCTTCGTCGTGGCAGGCCTTGGCCTCGGCCAGCACGGTGTCCGCATTGGTGGTCGGGTCCGCGATGGCGATGGGCACGGTGCACGCCGCGACCCGGGCGAAGCCGTGGCCGTAGGCCGAGTTGAAGTCCACGTCACCAGTGTTACAGAGGCGATGCCCGAGGGCCGCCGGGTGAGGTCGCGGTGGTGGGCACCACCTGCCGCCTCGTCCTCCGCACGAGCTCCGGTGGTTGTGATCGACGAGACACCCCGCGGAGCCGCCACCAGGTCTAGCGTGGTCAGCGGTCCGGGGACTCCGATCGGGAGCCTCGAGAACACGCAAGGAGCTCGACGATGAGTGAAGAGACTGCCCCCTACGGAAGCGGTGCCGGCCCCACGACGGCCCAGCCCGCCGGCGCTCCCGCCAAGCGGGTACGTACCCAGGTCCTGCGCGAGATGAAGCAGCGTGGCGAGCGGTTCGCGATGCTGACCGCCTACGACATGTACACCGCCCAGATCTTCGACGAGGCCGGCATCGAGGTGCTCCTGGTCGGCGACAGCGCCTCGAACAACGTCTACGGCAACGAGACCTCGCTGCCCGTGACCGTCGACGAGCTGATCCCGCTCACCCGGGCGGTGGCACGTTCGGTCAAGCGTTCGCTGGTGGTCGGCGACCTTCCCTTCGGCTCCTACCAACGCTCGCCCGAGCAGGCCTACGACACGGCCGTGCGGTTCATGAAGGAGGGCGGCGCCCACGCCATCAAGCTCGAGGGCGGCCGCGAGATGGTGCCTGCGATCGAGCTGCTCACCAGGGGCGGTGTCCCGGTGATGGCCCACATCGGGTTCACCCCACAGAGCGAGCACGCCCTCGGCGGCTATCGCGTCCAGGGACGTGGTGAGAGCAGCGACCGCATCCTCGACGACGCACGGGCAGTGGAGGCGGCCGGCGCCTTCGCCGTCGTGATGGAGATGGTCCCCGGAGACGTGGCCGGACAGATCACCCGCGAGCTCGCGATCCCCACGATCGGCATCGGCGCGGGCGTGGACTGCGACGCCCAGGTGCTGGTCTGGCAGGACGCCTTCGGGATGAGATCTGGAAAGATGGCCCGTTTCGTCAAGCAGTACGCCGATGTGCGCGGCGTCCTCCTCGACGGCGCGAAGGCGTATGCCGACGAGGTGAGATCGGCCACCTTCCCCCGCCCGGAGCACACCTTCTGACCGCACTCGGTCCTCGTCTTGTCCGTTTTAGGGGTTTTCAACGCATTTAGTACTAAATGGGTCTTTCGGCATCCATACTGGTGTTCCTGACCAGTACTGGCTCCTGGAGGACACCCATGGCGATCTTCCCCACCAAACGACGCAAGCGCCGCAGCAGGCGGCGTCGCCGGACGGCCGTGCGATCTAGCGCCGTGACGACCGCTACGTCGACCGGCACCCTCACAGCGTCTCCCGCCCCGCCTGCGGGAAGCAACCTCCCGATCGCCACGTCCCGGGAGCGACTCCACCTGAATCGCTTCGGCACAGGCTTCACCCAAGACGCGCTGGCCACGCTGCGCGCTGCAGGCAGTGCCGAGGCCTGGCTCGCTGCCCAGCTGGAGCCGGAGTCGGTGCCCGAGTCCGCGAAGATCGCGGAGGTCGACAGCTGGTTCCCACACCTGCTCCGCACTCCGACGGAGAAGGTGGCCACCAACACCAGTGGCAGCAAGAAGGCGTGGCAGTACGGCCATGACCTGGGCAACTGGAGCATTCTGCGCCGCACCTACTCCGAGCGCTCGGTGCTCGAGACCATGGTCGAGTTCTGGACCTCGGTGATGCACATCCCGACCGGTCACGACCGAGCCTGGATCTACCAGCACGACTACGACGCCACGATCCGCAGGCTCGCCTTCGGCCGCTTCGAGGACCTGCTCATCGAGTGCTCACTGCACCCGGCGATGCGCGTCTACCTGGACAACTATCGCTCGGTCCGCGGCAAGCCCAACGAGAACCAGGGGCGCGAGCTGCTGGAGCTGCACACAGTGGGCCGCACGGC
>JBKJON010000059.1:0-10963 GCA_046595715.1 Marmoricola sp. | reverse complement strand
TCGTCGCTGAGCGAAGCATCCTGAAATGTTGCTAAAGTCTGTTCAACGACGCTGTTCCGCCCTTAATCTCGAGGGGTTGTGGGGGCTCGGGCACCTTCACAGCTCACCGTGACGTCGATCACACGCGCTGTTTGAGCGTGACTCGATCTGGGGATCGTCGTTGGAGTGGTGTCAGAGGCTTCGGGGACCGCCGATGACTTTTTTCTTTTACAGGGAGAGATCACTTAGATGACGACATCGCCCATGTCACGTCGTAGCAAGGCCATCACGCTGGTTCCGCTTGCGTTGCTGTCCGGCATCTGGAGCGCCAGCCTGCTCAGCGCCAGCGCCACCGCGAGCCCGGCCGACAGCGAGGCCCAGACGCTTCCGGACGGCACCGTCGTGCCGACCGACGCCATCGAGGCACCCGCGAGCGTGCCGATCCCCGGCGTGATCGCTCCCGCCGTCCCTGAGGGCGCGGCCGACTCGGTCGTCGCAGGCGCCTCCAGCGACGGCATCCCCTCCCCCGCTCTGGCCGCTTACCAGCGCGGCGCGCAGATCATCAACACCGCCGACAAGTCCTGCAACGTCCCGTGGGAGCTGATCGCGGCCATCGGTCGGGTCGAGTCCGACCACGGGCGCTACAACGGCAACACGCTGACCGCGAAGGGCGTGAGCACGCCGGGCATCTACGGCATCGCCCTGAACGGCAAGAACGGCACCCAGGCGATCCAGGACACCGACGGCGGCCAGCTCGACGACGACCCGGTCTTCGACCGCGCGGTCGGCCCGATGCAGTTCATCCCCTCCACCTGGCAGGTCGTCAAGGTCGACGCCGACGGTGACGGCAAGCGCAACCCCCAGGACATGGACGACGCGGCGCTGGCCACCTCGGTCTACCTGTGCTCCGGCTCGGACAACCTGTCCACCCGCAAGGGCCAGGAGGCGTCGCTCTTCCGCTACAACCACAGCCAGGACTACGTGAACCTCGTCCTGCGCCTGATGGAGTCCTACAGCTCCGGCGACTACACCTCGGTCCCCTCCGGCACCTACGGCGGCACCTCCTTCTCGCCGTCCTACTCCTCTGCGATCGACCGCTCCTACCAGGTCGCCAAGCAGCGCAAGGCCAAGGAGCGGGCGACCCGGATCCGCCAGCAGCAGGCGGCCAACGGTGGCTCCGGCAGCACCAGTGGCGGTTCGACCGGCACCGGCGGTTCCCCGGGTACCAGCGGCGTCGCTGGGTCGATCCCCGACGGCAGCAGCTCCGGTTCGGGCGGCGACCCCGGCGGCGGCAACGCGGTCAAGGGTGCGACCGGCGCGGTCGGTGGAGTCGTCGGCGGGATCACCGGCGGTGCGCCCACACCGAAGCCCACCCCGGCTCCACCCAAGCCTCCCGCGCCTGCCCCCGCCATCACCAAGGCGGCGGCGAGCGCCCTGTGTCTCACCGAGGTGGGAGCGACGAACGTCCTGGCGCTGCTGGGCGCCACGAAGACGCAGTACAACCAGTGCATGAACCGCTACGGCTTCTGAGTCCCCCAGCGCGACGTGAGCCCTCGGCCCCGCCCGGGGTTTCCTGCGTCCGCGCTCGGGGCTGGTCGCTCCAGGTCGCCAGCTCCTCGCGGGCCCGGATCGCCTGGACGGAGGTGGTGACGTCCATCCGGGGGTCGAGCGCGATCGCGAACATGCCCTCGACCGAGATCCGCAGGTCGAGCTGGCGCGGGTCGCCGGGGTCCTCCTCGGGCGTTTCCTGCTGCCAGAACAGCACGCCGCCATCGGTGGCCACGCAGCCGTCGTAGAAGTCCTGGCGCAGGCGCGCACACGTGAACTCGGCGGCCGAGGCCTCCAGGCCCACCGAGACCGAGACCGCCGGCCCGGGGGGTGGGGGGGTCGTCCTCGGCAGCGAAGCGTAGGGCGGCCCCCACCCCACCGACCGCCCGTGGGCCAGGAGCGTTCGCCTCTCCGGTCCCCTCTCCGGTCCCCTCTCCGGTCCCCTCTCCGGGCGCCTCACGCGACGTCGCTGACCTCGCCGACCAGCACCTCGATGACGTCCTCGAGGAAGAGCACCCCGACCGGTTCGCCCTCCTCGTCCACGGTCAGCGCCAGGTGGGCCCCGTGGTGCCGCAGGTGCGCCAGGGCGTCCTCAAGGGCGGTTGCGCGAGGGACGGCCACCAGTCGCCGGATGCGCTTGTGCGGCACCGGGTCGTGGAACTCCTCCGGTCCCAGGTCCATCACGTCCTTCATGTGCAGGTACCCGATCGGTGACCCGGTCGCGCCGGCGACGACATAGCGGGAGTCGCCGTGCTCGAGGACCGCGCGCTGGACGTCCGCCGGGGTGGCACTGTCGGGCAGGGTCACCACCGCACCGACCGACAGCTCCACCTCGGCCACCGTCTTGTCGGTGAACTCGAAGGCGCCCGCGAGGGTCCCCGACTGGTCCACGAGCAGACCCTCGCGCTGGGACTGCTCGACGATGCCCGCCACCTGTTCGAGGGTGAAGGTGCTCGTGGCCTCGTCCTTGGGCTCGACCCGGAACAGGCGCAGCACCAGGTTGGCCATCCAGTTCAGGGCCGTGATGACCGGTCGGATGGCGCGCGAGACCCCGACCAGCGGCGGCGCCAGCAGCAGCGAGGCGCGGTCCGGCACGGAGAAGGCCAGGTTCTTGGGGACCATCTCGCCGAACACGACGTGCAGGAAGGTCACCAGCACCAGCGCGACCACGAAGGCCACGACGCTGATGGTGTCGGACGAGAGCGGGGTCAGGCCGAGGGGGTACTCCAGCAGGTGGTGGATAGCGGGCTCGGAGACGGTCAGGATGAGCAGCGAGCACACGGTGATGCCCAGCTGGGAGGTGGCCAGCATCAAGGTGGCGTGCTCCATCGCCCACAGGGTCGTCCTCGCGGCGCGGCTCCCCCGCGCGGCCCTCGGCTCGATCTGGCTGCGGCGGGCGGAGATCACGGCAAACTCGGCGCCGACGAAGAACGCGTTGCCGGCCAGCAGCACGAACAGCCAGAGGATGCCGGGCACGAACTCACTCATCGAGAGCCTCCTCGGTCGACGCCGTGCGAGCTGGTCCGGTGGGCACGAACCGGAGCCGCACGATTCTTGGCCCGTCGACCCGTTCGACGCGCAGGGTGCCGGCCTCCACGGGCACCTCGTCACCCAGCTCCGGGATCCGTTCGAGGGACGCGACGACGAACCCGGCGGCGGTGTCCCACTCGCCGTCCGGGACCTGGACCCCGGTGCGTTCGCGGACCTCGTCGGGTCGCCAGGAGGCGTCGAACGACATCGACCGACCTCGTCTGGTCACCGCGGAGTGGATGTGGTCGTGCTCGTCCTCGAGCTCGCCGACCAGCTCCTCGACGAGGTCCTCCAGGGTGACGATGCCCGCCGTGCCGCCGTGCTCGTCGGTGACGACCGCGATCTGCAGGCCCTGCGTCCTCAGCTCGGCGAGCAGCAGACCGGCGCCCATGGTCTCGGGAACCCGCGTCGGCTCGTACATCAGCTCGGTGGCGGTGACCGACCCGCGGTCCTCGAGCGCCACGGTGAAGGCGCCCTTGACGTGGACGAAGCCGACGATGTCATCGGGCCCGTCGTCGAGCACCGGCATCCGGGAGTGCCCGGTCCTGGCGGAGACGGCGACGACGTCGGCGGCGGTGTCGTCGAGCCGGACCGAGGTCATCCGCACCCGTGGCGTCATCAGGTCGCCGGCGTCGTACGACGAGAACCGCAGCGTCCGGTCCAGCAGCGTCGCCTCGTCGGCCTCCAGGAGACCGGCCGTGGCCGAGTGCCGGATCAGGTAGGTCAGCTCGTCGGCACTGCGCGCACCGCTGAGCTCCTCCTTGACCTCGACCCCCAGCAGGCGGATCAGCCCGTTGGCGGTGTTGTTCAGCAGCAGCACCGCGGGCTTGAAGACAGTGGTGAAGGCCGCCTGGAACGGCACGACCACCTTGGCCGTGGCGAGCGGCAGCGCCAGCGCGAAGTTCTTGGGGACCAGCTCACCGATCACCATCGAGAACAGCGTCGCCAGCAGGAGGCCCACCAGACCGCCGACGACGCTCACCGCGTCCTGCGGGACACCCGCCCCGGTCAGCGGGCCCTCCAGCAGGGAGCTGACCGCCGGCTCGAAGGTGTAGCCCGTCAGCAGGGTGGTGAGCGTGATGCCCAGCTGCGCGCTCGACAGGTGCGTGGAGGTGATCCGCAGCGCCTTGATGGTCGTGCCGAGACCCGTCTCCCCCTGTGTCTCGCGCGCCTCGAGATCGTGCCGGTCGAGGTTGACCAGAGCGAACTCCGAGGCCACGAACAGGCCGGTCCCGACGGTGAGGACCAGGCCGATGCCGAGCATGACCCACTCGTTCACGACGGGCACCCCCTGACGGTCCCCGGGCGTGGGACCACTGGGTCAGGGGGGTACGGACTTCGAGGGCGGTCGTCCACGCGGTCAGCGTAACGACCCGTGGCACACCGCACCGCCACGACCGGGGTCCGGCTCAGCGGGCGAGGTCGCCCAAGGTGTCGGTGTCGGCGTGGCGTCGCTCCGAGGACGGGAGTAGGCGGCGCGCGCAGCCCGGCCGCCTTGTCCTCTGGCTGGCTTGGCGTCTCCGTCACGCTGCACCACGCGAGCGCCGAGGACCTGAGCTAGGTTCGGCGGCGTGAGGACTCCTTTCGTGCACCGGCTCCGGGTCCGCTACGTCGAGTGCGACATGCAGGGCATCGTGTTCAACGCGCACTACTACACCTGGATGGACATCGCGCACGCCGAGCTGATCCGCGAGCTCATCGGCCCAGTCGACGCGCTCCGTGCGCTCGGCGTCGACGTGGTCGTCGCGGAGTCCTCCGCCAGGTTTCGCGCCTCTGCGCGCTACGACCAGGAGATCGACCTCGAGGTCGCCCTCGAGAGCCTCACCACCTCGTCGATGACGACGCTCTACTCGATCCGCCACGGCGACCTGCTCCTGACCGAGGGACGGGTCCGCCATGTCGGCGTACACCCCACCGAGCTGACGAAGGTGCCCTGGCCCGAGGAGGTGCGGGCGGCCTTCACGCCCCTGCTCGCTGCCCCCGACGAGGGGTAGTCAGAGGTCGCGCAGCAGCCGGACCGCGTCCAGCGCCCAGTAGGAGAGGATGATGTCCGCACCCGCACGGCGGATGGAGGTGAGGACCTCCAGGACCGCGGCGTCCCGGTCGATCCAGCCGTTGGCCGCGGCGGCCTCGACCATGGAGTACTCCCCCGAGATGTTGTACGCCGCCACGGGGACCTGGACCGCGGCGCGCACGGCGGAGACCACGTCGAGATAGCTCAGCGCCGGCTTCACCATCACGATGTCGGCACCCTCGGCGACGTCGAGGAGGGCCTCGCGCACACCCTCGACCCCGTTGGCGGGGTCCTGCTGGTAGGTCTTGCGATCACCCTGCAGCGAGGAGTTGACGGCCTCGCGGAAGGGACCGAAGAACGCGGAGGAGTACTTCGCCGAGTAGGCCAGGATGCCGACCGCACCCTGCTCCTCGGCGTCGAGCGCCTTGCGGATGGCGCCGACCTGGCCGTCCATCATGCCGCTCGGGGCGACGAGGTCGACGCCGGCCGCGGCCTGCGCGATCGCCATCTCGCCGTAGATCTCCAGGGTGCGGTCGTTGTCGACCCAGCCGTCGGGGTCGAGCACGCCGCAGTGGCCGTGGTCGGTGAACTCGTCCAGGCACAGGTCCGACATCACCGTGAGCTGCTCACCCACCTCCGCCACGACGTCGGTGATGGCGAGGTTGAGGATGCCGTGCGGATCCACCGCCCCCGAGCCCACGGCGTCCTTCTCGGTGGGCAGACCAAAGAGCATCACGCCGCCGAGTCCCGCCTCCACGGCCTCGTTGGCCGCCTTCTTCAGCGAGTCGCGGGTGTGCTGGTAGACCCCGGGCATGCTCGAGATCTCCCGCGGCGCCGTGGCGTCCTCGGCCACGAACAGCGGCAGCACGAGCTGGCTCGGGCGCACCGACGTCTCGGCGACGAGTCGCCGCAGCGCCGGCGTCCGCCGCAGTCGTCGCGGACGGATCTCGGGGTAGCCGGTCACTACTTCGAGCTCACCCGTCGCCGGGTCGAGGGACGACGTTCGGACGGCTTGGTGACCTGCTGGCCGGACTCGACCATCGAGGCACGGCGGGTGGCGCCGAAGTCCGCGAGCGCGTCGACCAGATCCTCGACCGACGGGTGAGGAGCGAGTACGTCGACCCGCAGGCCGTGCTCCTCCGCTGTCTTGGCCGTGGCCGGCCCGATCACCGCGATGATCGTCGAGGCGTGCGGCTTGCCGGCGATGCCGACCAGGTTGCGCACCGTCGAGGACGAGGTGAAGACGACCGCGTCGAAGCGACCGCTCTTGATCGCCTCACGGGTGGGCGCCGGCGGCGGCGCGGCCCGTACGGTGCGGTAGGCCGTGACGTCGTCGACCTCCCAGCCCAGGTCGACCAGACCGGCGACGAGGGTCTCGGTGGAGATGTCGGCACGCGGCAGGAACACCCGGTTGATCGGGTCCAGCACGTCGTCGTACGGCGGCCAGTCCTCGAGCAGGCCGCGGGCGGACTGCTCGCCGGAGGGGACCAGGTCGGAGTTCAGGCCCCAGTCGGCCAGGGAGGCGGCGGTCTTGTCACCCACGGCGGCGATCTTCAGACCGGAGAAGGCGCGAGCGTCGAGCCCGTACTCCTCGAACTTCTCGCGCACCGCGCGCACCGCGTTGACCGAGGTGAACGCGATCCACTCGTAGCGTCCCTCGACCAGACCACGGACGGCCTTGTCCATCTGCTGGGGGTTGCGCGGAGGCTCGACCGAGATCGTCGGGACCTCCTCGGGCACCGCACCGAAGCCGCGCAGTCGCGAGGACAGGCCGCCGGCCTGCTCCTTGGTGCGGGGCACCAGCACCCGCCAGCCGAACAGCGGCTTGGTCTCGAACCACGACAGCGTCTCGCGCAGGTCCACGACCGGGCCGATCACCGTGATCGCGGGCGGGGTCATCTCGGCCTCGCGCGCGTCCACCGCGATGTGCTCGAGCGTGGAGACGATGGTCTGCTGGGTGGTCAGGGTGCCGGTCGAGGTCATCGAGACCGGGGTGTCGGCCGAACGGCCCGCGGCGATGAGCTGCGGGGCGATGTCACCGATCGAGGCGACCGCGGAGAGCAGCACCAGCGTCGCGTGCGTGGCGTATGAGTCCCAGTCGATCTTGGCGTCGTTGCACGTCACCACGGCCACCTCGCGGTGGTTCTTGGTGGTCAGCGGGATGCCGGCGTAGGTCGGCACGGCGCTCACCGAGGAGACCCCGGGGACGATCTCGAAGCCGATCTCGGCCTTGGTGCACGCCAGTGCCTCCTCGGGCCCGGAGGCGTAGAGGAAGGGGTCACCGGACATCAGGCGTACGACGCGCTTGCCGCTCTTGGCCTGCTTGACCACGACCTTGGCGCGGGCGGCGTGGGTCAGTGGCTGGCCGTCCTCACCGAAGCCACCGTCGACGAACACGGGCCCCTCGTGGATGACGGGCTCCTCCACACCCTCGGCGCCCTCGGGCTCACCCTCGAGCAGGGGCGGCAGGCCGAGCACGCCCCGGACCAGCTGCTCGTGGTCGGGCACCTCGGTGATCACGATCTCGGCCGCGAGCAGCAGCTCGACGGCACGGACGGTGAGCAGGCCGGGGTCACCGGGACCGCTGCCGACAAAGGCCACCCACTTCACGGGGCGTGCCCCCGAGGAGGTGGTCCGGGCAGGAGTGCTGGACGTGTTCTGGTTGGTCACGATCGCCTTCTTGCTACGTCGGTGTGTTCGTTGATCAGTTCTGCTGCGCCGTCGGCCAGCATCTCGGCCGCGAGCTTCTGCCCCAGGCCGACCGCGTCGTCGAGTGGGCCCGACGCGGATCGTCGTACGAAGAGCCCGCCGTCGTAGGACAACGCGACTGCTCGCATCCACAGTTCGTCACCGAGGTCCCCCTCCGCAACTTCAGCCAGGGCGCCGACCGGGGCCGAGCACCCCGCCTCGAGCTCGGCGAGCAGTGCTCGCTCCGCCTCGACACAGGCCCGGGAGGCCGGGTGGTCGAGCGCTTCTCGTACGACGCCGAGGATCTCGGCGTCGGTCCTGCACTCCACCGCGAGGGCCCCCTGGCCCGGGGCGGGAAGCATCTGCAGCGGGTCGAGGACCTCGGTCGCGTCCTCGACCCGACCGAGCCGGGCGAGGCCGGCACGGGCAAGCACGACGGCGTCGAGCTCACCGGAGGCCACCTTGCCGATCCGGGTGTCCACGTTGCCGCGCACGTCGACGATGTCGACCCCGAGGCCGAGCGCCTCGAGCTGCGCGACCCGGCGGGGAGCGCCGGTGCCGACGCGCGAGCCGGCGGGCAGCTCCCCCAGGGTGAGCCCGTCACGGGCCACGACGACGTCGCGCGGGTCCTCGCGCTGCGGCACGGCCGCCATCGTGATGCCCTCGGCCGGTGCGGTCGGCAGGTCCTTGAGGGAGTGCACCGCCAGGTCGACCTCGCCGCTCAGCAGGGCGTCGCGCAGGGCGCTGACGAAGACGCCGGTGCCGCCGATCTGGGCCAGCGGCTGCCGGGAGACGTCCCCCTCGGTGCGGATCAGCACCAGCTCGGTCTCCAGGCCGGTGGCGGCCGTCAGGGTCTCGGCGACCAGGCCGCTCTGGGTGCGGGCCAGGACCGAGGCGCGGGTGCCGATGCGGACCACGCTGCTCATTTGGTCTCCGGTCGCGTGACGGCCTCGACGGCCTCGGGGTCGAGCGCGAACAGCTCGGCCAGCGCAGCAGCGTAGGAGACCGCGCCGGAGTGGTTGGCCAGCTCCTTGACGCGCACCGTCGGCTGGTGGAGAAGCTTCTCCGCGACCCGGTGGATGGCCTTCTCGACCTCGGCGCGACTGACGTCGTCGAGGTGGGGCAGGCGCGCGCCGAGCCTGGCCAGCTCGGAGTCGACCACGCCGGTCGCCATGGTGCGCAGCGCGACGACGGTGGGCGTGACGCTCTTCATCGTGCGGGCGGCGAGGAAGGCGGTGAGCTCCTGCGCGACGATCGCGCGCACCCCGTCGACGTCGGCGCCACCGGGGGCGTCCTCGAGCTCGGCGGCCAGGGTGTCGAGCGCGATCAGGCGTACGCCCGGAAGGTCGGCCACCTCGGGTGACACGTCGCGCGGCAGGGCCAGGTCGACCACCGCGAGCGGGCGGTCATCGGTGCGGCGCGAGGAGATGGCCGCCGCGTCGATCAGCACCCCGGCCGCTCCCGTGCACGAGACCAGGAGGTCGACGGGACCGGTCGAGGTGGCCAGCTCGGCGAGCGGGATCGCCCGGGCGTCGTACTGCGCGGCCAGGCGGAACGCCCGCTCGGGGGTCCGGTTGGCCACCACGATGGAGCCGGCCCCGGCGCGCGCGGCGATGGCGACGGTGAGGCTGGCCATCGAGCCCGCCCCGACCACCACGACGTGCTTGCCGGCGAGGTCGCCGACGTGGGCGGCGGCCCGGGACAGCGCGGCGGAGACGAGGCTGGGCGCGACCCGGTCGATGTCGGTCTCGGCGTGCGACCGCTTGCCGACGCGCAGCGCCTGCTGGAAGAGCACGTTGAGCGAGGGGCCGACCGTGGCGGCGTCCTGCCCGACCCGTAGCGCCTCCCGGGTCTGGCCGAGGATCTGGCTCTCGCCCAGCACCATCGAGTCGAGACCGGCAGCCACGTGGAAGAGGTGGGAGACCGCGCCGTCGTCGTAGTGCACGTAGAGGTGCTCGAGCAGCTCGTCCGGCGACTGCCCGGCGCGCTCGGCGATCAGGCCCGAGATCGTCTCGACGCTGCCGTGGAAGCGCTCGACCTCGGCGTACACCTCGGTCCGGTTGCAGGTGGAGAGCACCGCGACCTCGGTGACGTGCGCGGTCTCGGAGATCTGGTGGATCAGCTTGTGCACGCCGTCGGCGTCCAGGGCCACCCGCTCCAGCAAGGAGACGGGAGCCGTCTTGTGGGAGACGCCCACGACCAGGACGCTCATGCGGGGTCCCCGGCGAGGTGTGAGCGGAGCGAGCAGCTCGTGGAGGTGTTCATCCTGCGTCCCCCGCCAGCTCGACGATCCGGCGCAGCTGCTGGTCGGTGTTCTTCCGCTGCTCGTGGTAGGCGAGGATCTGCAGCTCGCTGGAGAGGTCGACGCGGCGTACGTCGACACCTTCGGGCACCGAGATGATCGTCGGCGCGAAGTTGAGGATGCTGCGGATGCCGACCTCGACCATCCGGTCGCACACGGCCTGCGCGGCGACGGCCGGGGTGGCGATGACGCCGATGCTGACCCCGTGCTCGGTGACGACCTCCTCGAGGTCCTCGAAGCTGCGGATCTCGAGCCCGGCGACGACCTCGCCGTGCCGGGTCCGGTCGGCGTCGAGGAGCGCGACGGTGCGGAACCCGCGGGAGGAGAAGCCGGAGTAGTTGGCGAGCGCATGGCCCAGGTTGCCGATGCCCACGACGACCACTGGCCAGTCCTGGGTCAGACCGATCTCGCGGGAGATCTGGTAGCGGAGGTACTGCACGTCGTACCCCACGCCGCGGGTGCCGTAGGAGCCGAGGTGCGAGAGATCCTTGCGCAGCTTGGCGCTGTTCACGCCTGCGGCGGTGGCCAGCTCGAGGCTGGAACAGGTCGTCGTCGCCTGGTCGCTCATCGCGTTTAGCGCCCGCAAGTAGACCGGCAGACGGGCTACCGTCGCTTCGGGAATGCGGGAACTACTCAACGGAATGACACTCTCCACGGTTG
Source organism: Marmoricola sp. (assembly GCA_046595715.1). GTDB lineage: Bacteria > Actinomycetota > Actinomycetes > Propionibacteriales > Nocardioidaceae > Marmoricola. The sequence goes on along the minus strand of JBKJON010000059.1, from coordinate 242 downwards.
CGATCCTCATGCACTCTAGGAGTTTGTGAACGCGCGAACAAATACAGCCAGCCTGCGGACTACCACATGTGAGATGTCTCATTGAAACGGGGGTGCTCACGGCGGGTGGCAGGGTGCCGCTTCGGGGCGCCCGAGCCCCGCGGTACGCCGATCCGGCCGGCCCGTTCCTGACCGGCGCGCTCAGCCGAGCGCGCGCCGCAGCCGGGCCTCGTCGACCCGCCAGAAGTCGTGCTGCCTGCCGT
>JBKJON010000449.1:0-16891 GCA_046595715.1 Marmoricola sp. | reverse complement strand
CCCACTCCCACGTGGTCGAGTGGATCTTCGGGTCACGCATCCAGTCCCACTGGCCGTGCATGACGTTGTGCCCGATCTCCATGTTCTCGAGGATCTTGGCCACGCTGAGCCCGGCGGTTCCGACGAACCAGGCCGGCGGGAACAGCGAGAAGAGCAGCACGGCGCGCGAGCCGAGCTCGAGCTTGCGCTGGGTGTCGATGACCTTGCGGATGTACGCCGCGTCGGACTCGCCCCGGAGTGCGATGAACTCGGCACGGATCGCGTCGAGCTCCTCGCCGATGTTCTCGATGTCCTCGTCGGTGAGGTGGTCGATCGGGCTGGTGGGCTTCTTCTGCAGGACGGTCATGGTGACTCCTTCAGGTTGTCTGGGTGGTCGGTGAGTCAGTGGTCGATCGTGCAGCTGCCGGCGGCAGCGCTGATGCAGGTCTGGATCTTGACGCCGTCACCGACGGCGGCAGTGGTGACCTCGCCGGTGCGGAGGTCGCGGACGCTGCCCTCACGCATCGGCAGGACGCAGCCCATGCAGATGCCCATGCGGCACCCGCTCGGCATGAGTACGCCGGCGTCCTCGGCCTCGTCGAGGATCGGGCGGGCGCCGTCGGCCTCGATGGTGGTGTCGTTCTGGGTGAAGCTGATGGTGCCGCCCTCGCCGGCGACCAGTGTGGTCACCCGGAACTGCTCGGTGAGGAGCTTCAGGCCGAGCTCCACGTGGTGACGCTCGAGGGCGTCGAGCAACCCGGCCGGGCCGCACGCGAAGGTGGTGCGCTCGGCCAGGTCGGGCACCATCTCGGTCAGGTCGTCGACGTCGAGGACTCCGTGCTGGTCGTCGTAGCGGGCGACCAGATTGATCATCCCGGCCTCGCCGAGCTCGCGCAGGTTGTGGATGAAGATGGAGTCCGGCTCCGTCGGCGCGACGTGGACGACGGTGATGTCATATCCGCTGCTGCGGGCCAGTCGGACCACGCCGGAGTCGGCGACCGGGAACAGGTTGCGCAGCATCCCGATCACCGGGGTGATCCCGGACCCGGCGGTGACGAAGAGGAACTTGCCGCCCTCGGTGGGCAGCACGAACTCGCCAGCCGCCTGCTCGAGGTGCACCAGGGTGCCGGGGCGTGCGTCGCGGACGATGTGGTTGCTGACCTTGCCTTCGGGCACGGCCTTGACGGTGATCGAGATGTAGCCGTCGTCGCGACGACCGTGGGTCAGCGAGTAGGCCCGCCACAACCGGACGCCGTCGACGTCGATGCCCAGGCGGACGTACTGACCGGGGATGTGGCCGGCCCAGTCGGCTCCGGGCTTGATCACGATCGTCGCGGCGTCGGCCGTCTCGGGCACCACGGAGACGATGCGGCCGCGCAGGTCGGCGCCGGCGCGCAACGGGTTGAAGACGTCGAGGTAGTCGGAGGGCACGAGGGGTGTCGCCGCGAGCTCGGCCACACGGAGAACCCGCTCGCGCAGGCTCCGGCTGAGCTCGCGGGGTCCTCGCGTGACGGGAGCGAGAGCAGTCGTGGTGGCCATGTACCCAATAATGGTGTGTCCGCGGGTTAAAGTCATGACCAGAGGGCGTGAATCGAGCGCCCTCTATTGTTCGTAGGGGATGAAAAACATGGCTGAGCCACCAGTTCTCCGGTTGAACCGGGGCACCGTCAGTGACCTGCGCAACATTCTGCCGGAGGTGGCCGAGCGCACGGTGGCGGCCATCACCGCCGACGTGCCGAGCTACTCCGACGCCCTCAGCGGCCCGATGGGGGAAGCGATCCGGACCGCGGTGGAGCTGGCCCTGGGGGGGTTCATCTCGTTGGCCGGGAGCACGCGTGAAGGGGCCGTCCAGAAACCGACCGCGCCGGCCGTCGACGGCGCCTACCAGCTCGGGCGCGGCGAGGCCCGCAGTGGCCGCTCGGTCGACGCCCTTCTCTCGGCCTACCGGATCGGCGCCCGCGTCGCCTGGCGGGAGATGTCCTCGACCGCCGTACGCAACGGGGTCGATGCCGACACCCTGGGCCGGTTCGCCGAGCTGGTCTTCGCCTACATCGACGAGCTGTCCGCCTCGAGCGTCGCCGGCCACAACGACGAGCTGGCCACCACCGGACGGGTGCGGCAGCGGCTCCTGGAGCGGTTGGCCGCGCACCTCTTGGACGGCTCGCCCCCGGAGGTCGTGGAGAAGGCGGCCGAACGGGCGGACTGGTCACCGCCGTCGACACTGACCGCGGTGATAGTCCCTGGCTCGCAGGTGCGCACCGTCATCAACTCGATCATCGGGGAGATATTGCAGTCGACCGAGGCCCTTCCCCCCGACGTCGGTGAGGGCCGGGAGCTGCTGCTCGTCCCCGACGTCGCCGGCCGCAGGCGCGCCTCGCTGCTCAAGGCGCTGGAGGGTCTCGACGCCGTCGCCGGCCCGGCACGTCCCTGGCTGGAGGTCAGGTCCTCCTACGATCGTGCCTCGCGCGTGCTCGCCCTCGACCTCGGCACCGACAGCGAGCAGCACCTCGTCGAGCTGGTGCTCTACGCGGACAAGAGCGCGATGGCCGACCTGCGGGCCCGGGTGCTCGCTCCCCTCGGTGAGGTCGGCACCACCAGCGCCGAGAAGCTGACCGAGACGCTGCGGTCCTGGATCCTTCACCAGGGTAGGCGCGACGCGGTCGCAGCCGAGCTGTTCGTGCACGCACAGACCGTGCGCTACCGCATGGGTCAGCTGCGGGAGCTCTTCGGTGACAGCCTCGAGGACCCGCACACGATCCTCGAGCTCATCGCCCTCGGCCTGCCGAGGTCGACGCAGGAGGCGGGCGGGGCAACGGCTCAGAAGTCGAAGTGAGCCTGTCGCCCGCCGACCCAGGTGGCGGAGACGGTCATCGCCCGCAGGGCCTTGGCCTGCTCGCTCGAGGTGCCCCCGGGCAGCGGGTCGGCGTCGAGCAGGGCCAGATCGGCGGGGTGCCCGACCGAGACCGTGCCCAGGCCGTCGGTGCTGGCGGCCAGCGCCTCGTGGACGGTCAGCGCCTGCTCTGGGTGCCACGGCTCGCGGTCGTCCGCGGTGCGGTGCACCGCAGCGGCCATGGCGTCCCACGGGTCCAGCGGCGAGACGGGTGCGTCGCTGCCGAAGACGACCTCCACGCCGTCCTCGTGCAGCCACCGCAGGGCGAAACAGCGGTCGGCGCGGTCGGGCCAGAAGCTCTCGGTCAGGTCGCGGTCGTCGAGCAGGTGGGCCGGCTGCACGCTGGCCCGGATCCCGAGTCGCGCCATCGTCCTGCTGTCCTCGCGGCTCATCAGCTGGGCGTGCTCGATCGTCCCGGTGGCTCCGGTCTCCTCGTAGGCGCCCAGCGCCTCGCGCACCGCAGCGTCACCGATCGCGTGCACCGCCACGTCGAGCTCGTGGCTGGTCGCGTGGGCGAGCAGCGCGCGCAGGCTCTCCCCGGACAGGTTCGGCGCTCCGACCCCGCCGCCCTCGGCGTACGGCGAGCAGCACCATGCCGTCCGGGTGTTCAGCGAGCCGTCGGAGATGATCTTCAGCGGACCCATCGTGACCAGCGGGCCGCAGCCGGGCAACAGCTCGCCGGTGCGCATACCGGCGGCCAGGAACTCGGCCACCGTGTCGATGTAGGCGCCGACCCGAATGCGCAGCAGCTCCGCACCGGCGGCCTCGCGCTCGGGCCACGCGCTCAGGCTCTGGTCGAACTCCAGGTCGACCAGGCCCGTGACGCCCTTGGAGGCCGCCTCACGCAACGTGTGGAGGTACGCCTCCGGCCCGGTGCCGTCGCTCCCGGCGACGTCGGAGAGCCGCGGATAGGCCTGGAACCACTCGGCCTCGGCCACGACGTCGTCACGGGCGGGTAGTCGCAGTCCACGCAGGCCCACGGTGTTGATCCAGGCGTGGTGGCCGTCGCCGCTGATGAGTACGACGGGCCGGTCGCCGGTCACCGCGTCGAGCTCGGTGACCGTCGGCTGGCGGCTCCAGGAGGCGGAGCGGTGACCCCAGCCGACGACGGGGCCGTCGGGTGCGTCGGCCAGTCGGCGGGTCAGGCGGTCGAGTGCCTCCTCCACCGAGCGGGTGCCGGTCAGGTCGAGTCGCTGGGAGACCATCGTCCACTGCCCCAGGTGCACGTGCTGGTCCCAGAGCCCGGGCATCAGCCAGCGGCCGTCGACCCGGTGCTCGGCCACTCCGCGGGGAGCCTCGAGGCGTTCGCCGATCTCGACGACGCGTCCATCGATCACGAGCACGTCCAGGGGTACGCCGGTCGGCGGCTCGTCGGTGCCCCCGTGGATCACGGAGGCGTTCCCGCGGACCGGGACGAGCCTCGCCTGTCGCAGCAGCAGGCTGGGTACCGCTGCTGCCCTACGTCGCGAACGCATGGCCTTGCCTCCTGCCCTCTGCCGGAACCGGGTCAGGTCTCGGCCCTCGTCGTCACACTAGGACAGCGCGGTGGCGAACAGGTGCCCCAGGGTCGCCGCGGCGAGGCAGCCGGCGACGGTGAGCACGGCGTACGCCGTCCCGCGGCGCGGGCCACCTCTCACCGACTGCACCGCGAACGACGAGTATGTGGTCAGCCCGCCACAGAAACCGGTGCCGAGCAGCGCCAGCCAGTTGCCCTCGACGGCCGCCCCGACCAGCGCGCCGAGCATCGCCGAACCGATGAGGTTCGCCACGAGCGTCCCCCAGTGGACGCGCTGGTCCAGGAGACGGCCGGAGAGGTAGCGCAGGGGCGCCCCGACCGCCGCCCCCACGCCCACGAGCAGCGCCGTCACTCGTCCGCCCCCTCTGCCTCGAAGTCGTCAGCCTCGGTGGCCGTCGTCAGCAGGTCAACGGCCCGGACCACAGCCACGGCGGCGAGCAGGGTGCCCAGGCAGTAGGCCAGTCCGCTGGCGACGTGGCCTCCGTCGAGAAGCGCGAAGGTGTCCGTAGACGCGGCGGACATCGTGGTGAAGCCGCCGAGCACACCGGTGCCGAGGAACACCGCGAGCCAGGAACGGTCCCGGACGAACGCCAGCAGCGGCAGGCCCGCCAGCAGAGCGGCGCCGAGCACGTTGATCGCGAACACCGGCCAGGGGAAGTGGCCGGCAACCACCGGGAAGAGATCGGTGAGCGACCACCGGGCCGCGGCACCCAGGGCGCCGCCGACTGCCGTGGCCAGGACGCCGGTGCCGAGCCGAACTTGCGGAGATGCAGCTGCTCCAGCGCTCATGCAGGGGGCATCGAGGTCGGGCCGCGCCACGGCAGCGGTTCCTCGCCGTTGCCCTGCCGCTCGAACTCGGTGAAGTACCAGGTCTCCAGGTCCACGATCACGTCCGGTGGGCGCATGGCCAGCAGGTGGTCGGCGGAGAGAGCCCGGTAGACCTCCTTGAGCAGGTCACGGATGCGCGCCATGGTGACCGGCGTGCTGAACGGCACGTGGTAGTCCAGGTCAACGCTGTCCACCCCGTCGGCGATGGCCTGGTCGAGGCGGTCGATCCCGGCGCTGGAGCGGCGCTCGCGGTCGGCCTGGACGAAGATCTCGGTGACCTCGATGGCCAGCGGGTAGTCCTCGGGAGACGTCATCGCGAGCAGCCGCAGCTCACGGCGTACCTCGAAGTGGTAGCGGCGCATCTCCCCGAACAAGCGGGCGGGGACGCCGAGCAGTAGGAGCTTCATGCGAGGTCCCTCGGTGAGCTCCTTGCTATCGCCCTGGGTGGGGTCGAAGTCGAAGATCTCCCCCTCGAGAAGGCCCTCGTAGCGCGCCAGGCCACTCGGCTCGAACCACACCGACTTGCTGCGGCCGTCGTGAGCGAGGTCCGAGCCCCACCGGCGCGACATCATCGCCACGAGGTCGAGACCACGTCCGAAGGTGGTCACGTTGAAGTCGTCGACGTCCTCGATCTCCGGCGCCACCGAAGCACGCTGGGGTGGGACCGGGGAGGAGTCCACGACCTCGATACGGGGGTGGTTGATCGTGCCGCGGACGCGCACCGACAGCGGGGGTTGCGAGTGGATGAGCGCGTTGGTGACCAGCTCGGAGACCCCGAGCTGCGCCGCGTCGACGAGGTCTTCCCGGCCGATCTCCTCGAGGATCATGGACACCCAGGAGCGCGCGAGCCGCACGGACGGGGGACTCGCGGGGAGGACGAGCGATCGTATCGTCAGGGGCACCTTCCCTCGCTCCTGCGGAATGACTCGGGGGGCAGGGGTGGGGTACCCATTCCCGCCTGAGCAAGACATTAGGGGAATACGACCCTCGGAGCACCCTCTATGTGACCAATTTCAGCAACGCGTTCTCGACGACCTCGGCCAGCGCGGGATGGATCCAGTACTGGCCGCGAGCCATCTCGGCGGGCGAGCTGCCCAGGCTCATGCCCTGGATCAGCGGCTGGATCAGGATGCCAGCCTGTGGCCCGATGATGTGGGCGCCGAGAAGTCGCTCCCCTGCCGGGTCACCGAGCAGCTTCACGAAGTGCTCGCCCGGGACGCTCTTCATGGCCCACCCGTAGGCCACGTCGGCGTAGTCGTGGGTGACGGTGCGGTGTGCCACTCCCTGTTCCTCGGCGCCCTGGGAGTTGAGGCCGACGGTTGCGATCTGGGGCGAGGTGAACACGGCGCTGGGCACGAACCGGTGGTCGCTGGCGACGAGGTCGGCGGGGTGCAGCAGGTTGTGTTGGACTGTGCGGGCCTCGTGGTTGGCGACGTGCTTGAGCTCCCACTCGTTGCTGACGTCTCCCAGGGCCCAGACGCCGGCCGCCGACGTGCGCTGGAACTCGTCGACCACGACTCGCCCGTCCCGATGGGCGATCGTCGTGTTCTCCAGGCCGAGCAGGTCTCCGTTGGGAATCCGCCCCGTGGCCATCAGGAGTACGTCGGTCTCCAGCTCGGTGCCGTCGGAGAGGAACAGCACCGTCGAGCCGGCGCGCTTCTCGACCCGGGTGGTCGTGGTGTCGAGACGCAGGTCCCACTGCCTACGGGCGATCTCGGTGAACTCGCGGGAGATGGCGACGTCCTGCTCGCGCAGGAGGGCCGGGCCGCGCTGGATCTGGGTGACCCTGGTGCCGAGGGCGGAGAAGACGTGGGCGAACTCCGCGGCGACGAAGCCGCCTCCGACGATCGCCATCCTGTGAGGCAGCTCGTCCAGCCGCATCACGGTGTCACTGGTGTGGAAGCCGACCTCGTCGAGTCCCGGGATGTCGGCGACCGAGACCCGGCTGCCCGCAGCGATCACGATCTGTTCGGCGGTGATCTGCACGCCTGTTCCGGTGTCGAGGGTGTGGTCGTCCACGAAGGTCGCGTGCCGGTCGAACACGTCGACGTGGGGCAGGTCCTCCCGGTAGGAGCGGCCTCGCGAGGCGATCGGGTCGATCCGGCCGAAGATGCGGTCGCGGATCTCGTGCCAGCGGGCCCCTTCGTAGGCCAGCTCCACGCCGATCTCCGTCGCGTGCCCGGCGCTGCGGGCCAGGTCTGCGGGATAGACGTACATCTTGGTGGGGATACAGCCGACGTTGAGGCAGGTGCCTCCGAAGGTGTCGTTCTCGAGGATCGCGACGCGCAGGTGAGCGAACCTGTGGTCGACGATCGAGTTGCCCGAGCCGGTCCCGATGATGGCGAGGTCGTAGTGGGTCACACGTTCCATCGTGCCGGACAGACCCTGTGACCGACGTGACGTCCTACGATTGGTCATCTGTGGACTGATGCAGGGAACATGAGTGTTATGGCTGATGTGAACACGAGCAACGCGCCCCACCGTCACCAGGTCGTCGTGATCGGCTCAGGGTTCGGTGGCCTGTTCGGCGCCAAGGCCCTGCGCGGCGCCGACGTCGACATCACCATGATCGCCAGGACCACGCACCACCTCTTCCAGCCGCTGCTCTACCAGGTGGCGACCGGCATCCTCTCCGAGGGCGAGATCGCCCCGCCGACGCGCGAGGTGCTCGCCCGGCAGGACAACGCGACCGTCCTCCTGGGCGACGTCTCGTCGATCGACCTCGCAGCGCGCACCGTGACGCACCACGTGCTGGGCCGCGAGGCGGTGACGCCGTACGACTCCCTGATCGTGGCGGCCGGTGCCGGGCAGTCCTACTTCGGCAACGACCAGTTCGCGGAGTTCGCGCCGGGCATGAAGAGCATCGACGACGCCCTCGAGCTGCGCGGTCGGATCTTCGGTGCGTTCGAGCTCGCCGAGCTCGCGCACCGCACCCTCAAGCGCGACTTCCGTTTCATCAACACCCACGAGGCGCGGGTGATCCTGCTGGACGCCGCTCCCCAGGTGCTGCCGCCGTTCGGGGCCAAGCTCGGCGCCAAGACGAAGACGACCCTCGAGAAGCTCGGGGTCGAGGTCCAGCTGGGCGCGATGGTCACCGACGTGGACGAGCGCGGCCTGGTCGTCCAGGACAAGGACGGCACCAAGCGCCGCATCGAGGCCGTCACCAAGATGTGGGCCGCCGGGGTGCAGGCGAGCCCGCTCTCCCGGACCCTCTCGGAGCAGTCGGGCGCCGCTGTGGACCGCGCCGGCCGCATCAGCGTCAACCCCGACCTGACCCTGCCCGGATATCCCGAGGTCTTCGTCGTCGGCGACATGATCGCGCTCAACAACCTGCCGGGTGTGGCCCAGGTGGCCATCCAGGGTGCGAAGTACGCAGCCAAGGAGATCAAGGGCCGCCTCAAGGGCAAGGCCCCGCAGCAGCCGTTCAAGTACTTCGACAAGGGCAGCATGGCGACCATCTCCCGCTTCGATGCGGTGGCCATGGTCGGCAAGCTCCGCATCACCGGCCTGATCGCCTGGCTGATGTGGCTCGGCGTCCACCTCGTCTACCTGACCGGTTTCAAGAACCAGGTGACCGCGCTCCTGCACTGGACCGTGACGTTCCTGAGCAACGACCGATCCGAACGAGTGGCCACCGAGCAGCAGATCTTCGCCCGGGCCGCGCTGCAACGGCTGCCGGGGGGTGCCTCCGGGCTGGTGAGCGCCCCCGGATCGGGTGCTGACCGGCGCGCCGAGCTCGAGGCCACCGCGGTCGAGGAGGTGAGGCTCACCGACTCCGGTGAGCGTGGGCGCGTCTCGGACCGCACCGCCTGACCAACCACGGGGCCCGGTCAGCGGTCGAGGTGGGGAACGTGCGCCGTCTCGAGGCGAAGGCGCACCACCACGGCGACCAGGGCCACCATGCCGAACGCGATCGCCACCCCCAGGACGAGCATCGACATCGTCAGGAGGAAGCCGATCAGGGCCAGGCCGGCCAGGCCACTCGAGGCCAGGGCCGAGCGGCTCGCCGTACGGCTGAGGCCGGAGCGCCTCATCACCTTCGCGAAGTCGATCTCCGGGCTCGAGGGGCGCACGAAGGCGGGTGGTTCCGCGGCCGTGACGTCGGCGGCGGCGTCTCCAGCAGGCACGTGCCTCATGGATCCTCCCGGGTACGAGTCACCTGAGTGTGCACCCGTTTCTTCTGCGACTCACGCGGTTCGACCCGAAAGTCTCCTAGCTGCCGCGGACGGCCTCGCGCAGGCTCAGGCGCGTCCCGGTCCGGACGACGCCGTTGCGGTAGATCCGTCCGCTGAGAAAGACCAGGAACGGCACGGTCGCGATCGCGAGAAGCAGTGAGGTGAGGGTCTGCCAGACCGGCACCTCGCCCATGGCCAGGCGCATCGGCATCAGGGTGGGGGAGAAGAGGGGCACCAGCGACAGGCCGGCCGCGACCGGGTTGTTCGGGGCGTTGGGCAGGATCGAGATGCCTACGACGTACCCGACCACCAGCAGCATGGTCGGGATCGCGGTCACGCCGCCGACGTCCTCCTGGCGGGAGACGAGGGCGCCGAGGCCCGCGAAGACCAGCGAGTACAGCGTGAACCCGAGCGCGAACCACACGACCAGCCAGGCGACCACGCTGATCGACGTCGACAGCGAGAGGCTCAGGGCCCCGGTGACCTGGCCCGCCACCACCCCTGTCACCCCGACGGCGGCGACCTGAAGCAGCCCGATCAGCCCGATGCCCAGCACCTTGCCGGTCATCAGCTGCCACGGGCGGATGGTCGCAAGCAGCAGCTCGACGACGCGCGTGGACTTCTCCTCCACGACGCCCTGCGCGACCGTCTGTCCCGTCGTGATCAGGGCGAGGTAGATCAGGATGCCGGCCACGCTGCCGACCGCGAGCCGTTGCGGGTCGAAGCTCGGCGCGGGGCTCAGTGCGTCGACCTCGACCGTGGCGCCGCTGACGGCGGCCGCCACCTCGGCGGGATCGCCACCCAGCCCGGTGATCTGCTGGGTCAGGGCCGACTGCCCCGCGGCGGCGGTCAGGGTCGACCGCAGCCCGTCGTCCAGCTTCTCGTCCACCACCACGTCCATGCGGGTCCCGTCGGTACCGAGGACCAGCGCGTCGAGGCTGCCGTCGGACACCAGCTTCCGCCCGGCGCTCACGCTGCCCACCCGCTCCGCGTCGACGGGCTCTCCCCTGCCCCGAGCGATGGCGCTGACGTCGCGCATCACGGTGGCGGCGGAGTCGGTGTATCCGACCTTCTTCTCGGAGTCGAGGGAGCTGACCAGCTGCATCACCAGGGCGAAGGCGATCACCAACAGCATCAACGCGATCGTGGTGATGCGGTAGGCCTTCGAACGCAGGCGGGTCCTGAGCTCGCGCTCTGCGACCAGCCACACCGCCTGCATGCTGCTCATCGCACTCTCCGGGTTCCTGTCCGAGCTGCTCACGCGTCCACCCTCCCGGCCGTCGGCTGATCTGTCGGTACGGCGTCGTGGTCGGCCACGCTGACGACGTGCCGGAAGAGCTCGGTCAGCGGCGGCAGCCGACGGGCGAACTCACGGACGGGCCCGGCCGCGAGTGCGGCTCTCAGCACCGTCTGGTCGTCCAGCCCCTCGTCCAGCTCGAGCAGCACCCGGCCGAGTGTCTCGTGCAGGAGCGAGGTGCCAGCGATGCCGTGGCTCCAGGATGCGTCGGCACCGGGTACGTCGACGACGAGCTGTGCACGACCGGTCCCACGGAGCTCCTCGACCGTGCCGCACGCGACCATCCGCCCGGCCTGCACGATGCCCACGCGGTCGGAGATCCGTTCGACCAGGTCGAGTTGGTGGCTCGAGAACAGCACCGGCACGCCTGCGTCGGCCTGCTCGTGCAGCACCTCGCTCATCACCTCGACGGCCGTGGGGTCGAGCCCGGAGAACGGTTCGTCCAGGATCAGCACCGTGGGGTCGTGGACCAGGGCGGAGGCCAGCTGGACCCGTTGCTGGTTGCCGAGGCTGAGAGCCTGGATCTCGTCGTCGATCCGAGCAGCGACCCCGAGCCGGTCGGTCCATACCCGGGTGCGTTCCCGCGCGGTGTCGACCGAAAGCCCGTGCAGCCGAGCCAGGTAGACGAGCTGCTCCCCGACCTTCATCTTCGGGTAGAGCCCCCGTTCCTCGGGCATGTAGCCGATCCGGCGCCGGGTCTCGAACGTGACCGGGCTGCCGCGCCAGCGCACCTCGCCGCCGTCGGCCAGCAGCACCCCGAGGGCGATCCGCATCGTGGTCGTCTTGCCGGCACCGTTGCCGCCCACGAACCCGAAGACCTCGCCGGGGTGCAGGTCGAAGGTCATGTCGTCGAGGGCGACCACGTCGCCGTACCGCTTCGACAGGTGGCTGAACGCGAGGCCGGCTTCCGATATGTCCGTCACGCGCCCGACGCTAACGCGCCGGTCGGCGAGCTGCCACTTCACCGAGACGCCTGAGCGTCGCAACTCAGGGCGCCCGCGATGGTGAGGCGATGGCGTCGCTGGTGCTCGTCTGGGGTTCGGGGACTGGCTACGTGCGGGAGAGCCGGTTGCCGATGGCTACTCCTCCGGCGACCACTCCGAGCAGTCCACACCCGGCGAGTCCCCAGGAGAGGGCGAGAATCAGCTCAGCATCGTTCGAGTTGGGGAGCCCCCCGCGTACGAAGCCGGCGATGACCAGAGCGAGGACGCCGGCGATGGCGTAGGTGGAGGCGCGCATGTGCATGAGCATGGCACGGGGGAGCGGCGAGCCGGGGTCTTTCCGATCGGGTGTTGTGTCATCAAGGACGACCCGCCTGTCTCGGTGGGTCTCGTGGGACTCGGACCCACATCCCGCGGCGACCTCCGCGCCGCCGGTCAGTTGTCGGATGCGTTCTCGTCGTCGGACATGTCGTCGGAGGCTGCCTCGTCACGGGAGTCGGCAGGGGTCGCGCGGGGCGAGTGGTGGCCGGGGTCGGCTGAGACCGCGTCGGAGGCGCCGTTGTTGGGAGCGGCCGAGGTCGCGCCGGGTGTTTCGCGGGATGCCCTCGTGTTGTCGTTCGGTGCGTCGTACGGTCCCTCCGGGGAGGTTCCACCCTGGGTCGGCGCGTCTTGGCGCCGCTCCTGCGGGGCGGGTGACGAGGTCAGCACGACAACAGCCGTGTCGGCCAGGCGGTCAACGCCTTGCGGGGTCTCCTGAGCAAGCTGCGTGTCGAGGTCGTCGCCGGGTTCGGCGGGACGCGTCACGAGATCCTCGGCGCTTGCGTTCTGCTGCGTCGACCGACTGTCGGGCTTCGCCGTGTCAGGCACGCGGTGGACCATGGAGGGTCCAGGTATCGCCAGGTGACCAGGATCGTGCGGCACGTCGTAGCCGGCCAGCCGGAGCGCGGCATAGCCGACGACCGCCACTCCGAACATTGCGGTCGAACCATGGGTGAACGAGATGGAGCTGAGTCGCATCGGTCGGTTGCCTCCTTGAGAGTCATGTGCTGCCTGATGGTCAGACGAAGTCGAATTTCTCGGTGTGGATGTGCTGGGGGGCGACGTCGATGCTGCGCAGGGACGAGACCACGCCGGTCACCATCGGAGGTGGCCCGCAGATGAAGAAGTCCAGCCGTTCGCGCTGCTGTGGCAGGTTCGCCGCGAGCGTCTGCACATCGAGGAAGCCGGTGCCGCCTGTCCAGCCTTCGTGCGGCTGGTCGAGCAGCTCCACCACCCGTAGCCGCAGGTTGTCGGCGAGCTCGGTGATCTCCTCTCGGAACAGCAGCTCCTCGAGGGCGCGTGCCGACACGAACAGCAGGTGGTCACGCTGGTCTCCGCGTTGGACGAGGCTTCGCAGGACGCTGATCATGGGCGTGATGCCCACGCCCCCGGCGATCAGGACCAGCCCGCTCGAGCGGTGGTGGTCGGGGCTGAACGCACCGTGGGGGCCGTCGACCCAGGCCCGGTCACCGACGGCGACCTCGGCGACGCCTCCGCTGAAGTCGCCGAGCTGCTTGATCGTGAACTCGATCGTGCCGGAGGGGCGTGGTGCCGAGGCGATCGTGAACGGGTGCTCCTCGAAGCCCATCGGCCTCGAGCCGAGACGGATCCAGGCGAACTGGCCTGGCCGGAAGCGGCGCATGCCCCGGTGACCGGAGGGCTTGAGAACCAACGTGGAAACGGTGGGCGACTCACGCCGTACTTCCTCCACGACGTACGGCCGTTGCCACGCGCTGAACGGGCGCCAGACCCACCGCCGCAGCGACGCGGCCACCACGACGGCGGCGAGCGCGAGGAACCACCAGCGGAACCGGGCCTCCAGCACCAGATGCCGCAGCCACCAGACATGCAGGGCTACCAGCACGACGGCCGTCATCGCCAGCGCGATGTGCACGGCCCTCCACGTCTCATAGCGCCGGATCAGCCGGCGCCGCCAAACCGAGGTCACCACCAGCAGCAGCATCGCGAGGCTTGCGACAACCGCTGCACGAGCGCGAGGTGGTGCGCTCGTCAGGTCCAGCAGCGCCAGGTTGCTCGGGTCGGTGATCAGCACCGTGACGATGTGCACGACCGCGAAGGTGAGCGCGGACATACCGACCAGCCGGTGCACCCCCAGCACGACGTCGATACCCAGGGAGCGTGACAGCGAGCGGAGGCGTTTCGGCAAGACGTAGGCGATGACCAACAGCGACAGCGCCACCAGGCCGGTGGCGAGCGACACCTCGTACGCGGCGCCACCGTTGGCTGGGTCGGCGTCCAAGGCCAGCCACAAGGGCACCATGACAACGGCCAGATATGTGAGGGCAAGGGAGACGCGAAGCACGGTTCGCATGCGGGAGACCAGACGTCGGGGACAGATGGACAGCCCCCCCGACGAACCGGCTGCCCCCCCTGGTGCAAGCCAGCGAGCTCGTCGAAGCCATCCACGTTAGGTGAACGCTCCGGACGAGGCAAATCGGCCCGAGGTGGGCCAGGACACGTCCCGTGCCTCAAGCGAGGCGGTGGCCCCTGACGTTCGTGGGCGTGATCAGGCGTCGTCGGGACGCGACTTTCGGTTGCCTGCCTGACGGAGCATCGCGTCGATCTTGGGGTCGAATCCAAGTTCTTGTATTCCCTGGTCGCAGCGGCACGCGGCAGCCCATGTCTGCACTTCCTCGCGCGAGGGCACCTCGATCACCGTGAGTCCGCCTACCGTCACCGGTGCGCCGTCAGTGACCGTCCCGTCGGCGGCAACGATGCTTGCCCTCTGATATTCCAATCCACTGCCGCACACCTACACGCCGGCGTCGATGGCCTCCTGGCTGACCGCGTACGCGGCCGTGTCAACGTCCGGCATGTCCTCGTCGGGGATGTGATCCAACGCGTGGGCATCCAGAACCAGCACGTGCTGCGGCATCGCATCACTTCTTCCCGAACCGCTTCGGTCCGGCGGATCACCTGTCCGCGAGGGGCAAGCCCCGGTCCTTCGACGCCGCGCGCTCATCAGCGCGATGGGATGGGCATGCCGGGATCCGGTAGACCTGATCTGCTGATGAGCCGATGTCGGTGCGCCCTGGGGTACGAACCTCCACAAGAGGTTTTGGACGCCGTGCCCTGTATGACCCCGTTTAGTTGGCGGGGACGCTGAGCTTCACGATGTGGCCTCCGAGCGAGCCGGTGACCTTGAAGTCCTCGAACGGCAGCCCGAACCCGAACAGTCCGTGGGCGTTTAGGGTGCCGTCATGGCGGCCGGGCCCGTTGACCGTGACCGTGAAGTCCAGCCCGTTGGTCTCGTAGGTCAACGTCGTCTGCCCTCCCACGGCCACGTCACTTACGTAGCGGGCGCCGTGCAACGAGATCACCGCGTGGTCGTCGAAGGATCCGTAGTCGAAGTCTGCGATCCCTCCGCGCAGGCCGCTCACGCTTCCGAGCTGGCCGGGCACACGGAAGCTGCGCAGCCAGGCATCACGGACCGTCCGCACGACAGCCGTCGTCACACGGCGCTCCAGCTGCGTCGACGCGTCACCCGCGAGCCGGGCAGCCGGCGCGGTGGCAGCAGCGGTCGTTGCGAAGCCTGCGGCAGCGGCGAAGCCGTTGTCCGGTGTGGTGCAGGTCGCGGTGTCGTGATGGCCGTTTCGGATGAACTCATGTACGGCAGAGCGGGCGCACTCGCTCGAGGCGGCCGCCGGATGCTGCGCTCCTGCGACACGAAGGAAGCGGGCGTGCGGGAACGTGCGGCGAAGCTCGCGGGTCGTCGCTGTCGGCACGTTCGTGTCCAGGTCGCCGCTGAGGATCAGGACCGGCACCCCGGTGACCGTGGCGCGGCGCGGGATCGCGTGGGTGAAGCGGTCCGGTGCCGGCCACTTGAGGCAGTAGTCGGGCACCCAGAAGTCTCCCCACGCCTGCCTGCTGAACGGCGCGAAGGCATCCGGACCGAGGGCTGACAGGGCCCGTTCGTACTTCGCTCGCCGCACCGGGACTGGGTCGGTGCGGTCCCACACGAAGTCCTGGTCGTTGCAGAACGCAGCGGCATTGTCGCCGGCCGAGTCCTCGGCCGGGTCGCCCGGCTCCCCCGGGCCTCCAGCGGTCGCCTCCGCCCCGAGGCGCAGCAATGGCGCCTTGTCCCCATCGGCGAGCGCGGTGGCGGCAGCGGCAAGCTCACCGTCGTTGAGCAGGTCGGAGGCGATCAGGAGGAGCACGTGCTCGTCGACCTCGACCCGCTCGGGTGGCTCACCGAGGATCGAGACCTTGCCGGTGACCGGGTGCCGGCGTACGACCCGGGCCAGCCGCGCCAGGGCGGACCTGGCCTCCGGTTGCGCCTGTGCGCAAGCAGGAGCACGGCGACAGATCAGGCTGGTGGCGTTCGCGAACGAGCCGGGCACGTCGATGCCCCAGCCCCACGAATGGCGGGCATCGTCGACGGGGGTGCCTGAGTCAGCCACGGCAGCGCGCAGGCGGTGCGGGAAGCGGGTGGCGTACGCCGAGAGGGCAACCGTGCCGTAGGACTGGGCGTAGTAGCTGATCTGCGGGTAGCCGAGAGCTCGCCGTACCGCTTCCATGTCTCTCGCCACGTCGCCACTGCCGTACCGGTCGGAGTCACGCCCCAACTGCCGTCCGCAGGCGCCGACCGCGTCGAGCAGGGCGTCGGTTCCGTCGACACCTCCCTGCAGTTCGGGGCAGTCGATCGCCCCGGAAGTACCGGTACCCCGATGGTCGACCAGCACCAGGTCACGCTCGTCGGTCAGCGCCCCGAGCATGAACAGCCGGAACCCGCGGCCTTGCGTGTTGGCGATGCCGGGGCCGCCGTCACTGACAAAGAGGGCGTCGCGGGCCGTGGAGCCGGGGTCGGTGTGCGGGAAGACAGTGAAGCCGATCGACAGTTTGCGCCCGGAGGGATGCGCCCGGTCGAGCGGGACCTTCACAGATCCACACAGCCACTCAGAGTCATCGGCGCAGGCCTCGAGAGGAACCGTGGGATGGGTCGCCAACGCGGACGCCCGGGCACGAGTCCGGGCACGAGTCTGGGCACGAGTCTGGGCACGAGTCCGGGCACGAGTCTGGGCACGCGGCTCGGCCATCGCTGGCGTCCCGGCAGACGACGCCTCTCGCCGGAAGACATCGGGGCCGGGATCCGCCCCGGTGGCGCTCACTGGCGTTGCGGTCAGGCCCAACAGGGCGACGGCAGTGACGACGCCGACTCCCATGCGGCGATGGACTTCCATACGGCTCCTCCCGGAGCAGCCCACA
>JBKJON010000601.1:0-5702 GCA_046595715.1 Marmoricola sp. | reverse complement strand
GCTCGACGGCGCTGCGCTCCAGCAGGAGGTCGCGCACCATGGCCACGAACCGGGGGTCGAGACCGGCCGTCGCTGCCCGGGCGAACGGGAGCCCGACCTCCTCGGCGGTGGCCTTGGCCTCGGTGTCCAGGTCGTAGATCACCTCCATGTGGTCGGAGACGAAACCGATCGGGATGATCACCACCCCGGGGACCTCGCGCTCGACCAGCGACTCCAGGTGGTCGTTGACGTCGGGCTCGAGCCACGGCATCTGCGGCGGGCCGGAGCGGGAGCAGAACACCAGCTCGTGGGCGTAGCGGTGGCCGGTCTCCTCGCGCACGCGCTCCACGACCTCGGCCGCGACCACCTGGTGCTGCGCGAGGTAGGCACCGCCCGTCGGACCGCTCGCCTCGTTCATCGCGGTGGGGATCGAGTGGGTCACGAAGGCGATGTGCCCGCCTCGGCGCGCATCCTCGGGCAGGTCGGCGAGCGCCGCCAGCGTCGCGTCGACCATGGGCTCGATGAAACCCGGGTGGTTGAAGTAGTGGCGCAGCCGGTCGATGCGCGGAGCACCGGGCACCTCGGCCACGGCCGCGGCGAGGTTCTCGCGGTACTGCCGGCAGCCGCTGTAGGAGGAGTAGGCGCTGGTCAGGATGGCGGCTGCTCGGGTGATCCCGTCGGCCTTCATCTGCTCGAGGGTGTCCCGCAGGAACGGGTCCCAGTTGCGGTTGCCCCAGTAGACCGGGACCGAGACGTCGTTGGCCTCGAGGTCGGACCGGATCGCGTCGATCAGGTCGCGGTTCTGGTCGTTGATCGGGCTGCGCCCGCCGAACTGGAAGTAGTGCTCGCCCACCTCCTCGAGCCGCGCGTCGGGGATGTCCTTGCCCGCCGTGACGTTGCGGAGGAAGGGCAGGACGTCATCGGGCTTCTCGGGCCCGCCGAAGGACACCAGCAGGAGCGCGTCGTAAGGAAGCGGATCTGACATGGGCCCAGCCTAGGAGAAGCCCCCGAACGGCGGCCCCCAGGACTGGTCGGGGCCCCTTTCGCAGGCCCCTAAAGTAGGGCGGTGCTCGCCTCCTACCGTCGGGTGTTCGCCCACCCCGGCGCGCTCGCGTTCTCGGCCACCGGCCTCGTGGCCCGGCTGCCGATCTCGATGATGACGCTGGGCATCGTGCTCCTGGTCAGCACCCTGACCGGCTCCTACGGGCTGGCGGGCCAGGTGTCGGCGGCGTACATCATCGGCAACGCGGTCTTCGCCGTACCGCACGGCCGGCTCGCCGACCGCTTCGGCCAGGGCAGGGTGCTCTACGTCGACTCGGTCGTCTTCGCCTTCGCGAGCTCGCTGATGATCGTCTCGATCACCGACACCTGGGCGTTCCCGCTGCCGCACCTGCTCGGCGCGCTCGCCGGGGCGGCGATCCCGCAGATCGGCTCGATGGTCCGCGGACGCTGGGCTCACCTGCTCGAGGTGGAGAGCGAACGGCACACGGCCTTCGCCGTCGAGGGTGTCGCCGACGAGGTCGTCTTCGTCATCGGCCCGGCGCTGGTCACCTTCCTGTCCACCGTCTTCGCACCTCAGTCGGGCCTTGTGGTGGCGATCGGCGCCGGCACGATGGGGACGCTCGCTCTGGCCGTGCAGCGTCGTACGGAGCCACCGGCCCACCCGCGGGACCCCGCCGTGGCCAGGACCCCCATGCCGTGGAAGCTGCTGGCGCCGCTGACGGTGGGCGCTCTCGCCCTCGGCAGCGTCTTCGGTGCGCTCGAGGTGGCCACCGTCGCCTTCGCCGACGACGCCGGGCACAAGGCCCTGTCCGGCCTGATGCTGGGCGCCTTCTCCCTGGGCAGCCTCGTCGCCGGCGTGTGGGCCGGCGCCATGATCTGGGAGCGCGGTCCCCTCCCGAGGGCGCGCATCGGCATGAGCCTCCTGGTCCTCGGTACGGCGTCGCTGCCGTTGCTGTCTGGCCTCGTCCTGGTCGCCGTGGCGCTGTCCCTCACCGGGCTGGCGCTCGCCCCGACCCTGATCGCCCTGTTCTCCCTGATCGAGGCCTCCGTCCCGCGCTCGCGGCTCAACGAGGCGATGGGGGTCGTGCAGACCGGGATGAGTGCCGGGATCGCGCCAGGTGCCTGGCTCGCCGGGGTGGTCGCCGACGGGCACGGCGGATCGACGGCCTTCTGGGTGTGCACGGTCTCCGCGGCCCTGGCCGTGCTCGCGGGGTTCGCCGTCCGCGAGCCACGCGGGGTGGAGGGCTAGCCTGCGCCCATGGCGACATGGACCAACTGGGCGGGACTGGCCACCGCCCATCCGGCACAGGAGTTCAGCCCGCACGACGCCGGAGAGGTCGTCGACGCAGTGGTCGCCGCCCGCCACCAGAACCTCACGGTGAAGATGGCCGGCACCGGGCACTCCTTCACCGACATCGCCGTCACGGACGGACTGCTGCTGCTCCCGGGCAGCCTGCGCGGCATCGTCGCCGTCAACCGGGAGGCGAGGACGGTGACCGCTCTCGCCGGCACCCCGTTGATCGAGCTGAACACCGCGCTCTCCCGGCTCGACCTCTCGCTGCACAACATGGGTGACATCGACGAGCAGACCATCGCCGGCGCGATCTCGACCGGCACCCACGGCACGGGTGGGGTGGTCGCCTCGCTCAGCGCCCAGGTGGCGGGGCTCGAGCTCGTCACCGGCGACGGCACCCTGCTCCGCGCGAACGCCGAGGAGAATCCCGACGTCCTCGACGTCGCCCGAATCGGGCTCGGGGGACTCGGCATCCTCACCACGGTCACCCTCCGGGTGGAGCCGCTGTTCGTCCTCGAAGCCCACGAGAGCCCTATGCGCTGGGACGAGGCGATGCGTGACTTCGATCAGCTGGTCGAGGAGAACGACCACTTCGAGATGTACTGGTTCCCGCACACCGACCGCCTGCTGACCAAGCAGAACAACCGCACGCTCGACGAGGCCGAACCCCTCTCCCGCTTCCGTGGCTGGCTCGACGACGACTTCCTCTCCAACCGCGTGTTCGGCTGGACGAACCGCCTCGGCAACCGGCGCCCGCGCCTGATCCCCCGCATCAACGAGCTCTCGGCCCGCGCGCTGACCGAGCGCACCTACAGCGACGTGCCCCACAAGGTGTTCACCTCTCGGCGCGGGGTGGTCTTCCGGGAGATGGAGTACGCCGTGCCCCGCGAGTGCGGTCTCCAGGCGCTCCGGGACGTCCGCGCCCTGGTGGAGCGCAGCGACTGGTTGATCAGCTTCCCGGTGGAGATCCGCACCTGCCCGGCCGACGACATACCCCTCTCGACCGCACACGGTCGCGACTCGGTCTACCTCGCCTTCCACATGAACCCGCAGACCGACCACCGCGGCTACTTCAAGGGCGTCGAGGAGGTGCTCCGCGGGTACGACGGCCGCCCCCACTGGGGCAAGCTGCACACGCGCACCGCCGAGGACCTCGCCCCGGCGTACCCGCGCTGGCAGGACTTCCAGGACGTCCGCAACCGGCTCGACCCGGACCGGATCTTCACCAACCCCTACCTCGACCGGGTGCTCGGGGCCTGAGCCGCCCGTTCGCTCGAGGGGATGCCCGGCCGCGGCTCAGACGCTGGCCGACCCGCGCGGCAGCGGGGCCCGCCAGCCGCGCCACAGGGCGAGGATCCGCAGTCCGAAGCAGATGACCACGCCCGGGATCGCCACCACGGCGACCGGCTGGTCCTGCCCCTCGGCGAGCACGGCCCACAGCGCACCGAGGAGCGCCGGCGTGGCGTAGAGCTCGCTGGAGAAGATGACCGGCACGCGACCGGCCAGCAGGTCGCGGGCGATGCCACCGCCGATCCCGGTGAGCATCCCCATCAGGGCCGCCGGGATCGGTCCCAGCCCGTAGTCGAGCGCCTTGAGCGCGCCCGTGACGCAGAACAGGCCCAGCCCGGCGGCGTCGAGGACGATCACTCCCCGCTCGTGCCGGCCGACCGAAGGGTGGAAGACGAAGGTCACCAGACCGGCCACGACCGGCACGATCAGGTAGCGCCAGTCAGCCAGCGCCGCCGGTGGCGTCGCGTCGATGAGCAGGTCCCGCAGGAAGCCGCCGCCGAGACCCGTCGTACCGGCCAGGACAAGCACCCCGAAGACGTCGAGCTGCTTGCGCACACCCACCAGCGCGCCCGAGATCGCGAACACGAAGATCCCGCCGAGGTCGAGCACCAGCAGCAGGGTGCTCGTGCTCTCCTCGACCATGGGCGAAGCCTAGGGCTCGCGGCGCGTCGCCCCGTAAAGGCGCAGGTCGGCCTGAAGTAGGCTCGCCCGCAGGTGCGAGGCGAAGGAGCAGCCACGGATGCAGTACCTCACTCCGGTGGGTCTGAGCGAGGACGGCAGGCGACTGCTGCTGCTCAGCCCGGCGGGCGAGGAGTTCGCTGTTCCCGTCGACACCCGGCTGCGCGCCGCACTGCGCGGTGACAACGAACGACTCGCTCAGTTGGAGATGAAGATGGAAAGCGCCCTGCGCCCTCGCGACATCCAGTCACGGATCCGTGCGGGCGAGTCCCCCGAGGACGTCGCCGCCGCCGCCCAGACGACCGTCGAGGCGATCATGGGCTTCGCGACCCCGGTGCTCGCCGAGCGTGCCCACGTCGCGCACACCGCCCTGAAGGCCTCCGTGCGCCGCCGCTCCGGTGAGTCCTCCTCGGCCGGCCGGACGCTCGGCGATGCGGCCGAGCTGTTCTTCAGCGACCACCAGCTGCACGACGAGGACGTCGAGTGGGACGCCTGGCGCACCCCGGACGGGCGCTGGATGCTGGTGGCGACCTACGCTGCCGGCGGGCGCGAGCGCCGGGCCGAGTTCTCCCACGACCTTCCCGGCCGCTACGTCGTCGCCGAGAACGACGAAGCGCGCATCCTCACCGGCGAGGTGCCCGAGCCCGAGGCACGTCAACCCGCCGGCGGCCGCACCGCGCCCAGCCGGCGACTCAGCTCGGTGCCCTCGCAGGACGAGCTGCCCCTGGGCGACGACGCCATCGAGCTCGTCCGTGACCACGACGGGGACCACGACCGGAACGGGGACCGGGAACCGGCGGCGGACGAGCCCACCGAACTGGCGGACTTCGCCCTCGAGGTGGACGCCGATCTGGTGGACCCCGGCCCGGAGGCCCAGGCCGAGGCACCGGCCCAGCCCACCCTCGACTCGGTCCTCGATCCTGCGTCGGACACCGCGGATGCCGACTGGATGACCCAGGAGCCCCGCTCGCTAGACCCCATCACCGACGAGCAGCGCGACGTCGGCCCGGTCACCGAGCAGGTCAGCGAGCCGCCGTTGGAGTCCGAGGCGTCGAAGGACGCGGCTCATGGCGCCGACCTGGCCGACGAGCCGACTGCGGAGGTGGCGCCCCCGCCGAAGAAGAAGAGCCGGTCCTCAGTGCCGTCGTGGGACGAGATCATGTTCGGCGGCGGCAAGAACGAGTGACCACGCCCATGTCGGCGTACGAGTGGAACCAGAGGTTACCGATCAGTAATCTTGTGGTGAAGACGTGACCGACGGTGGCGCGGCGAGTTGAATGGCAGCCACACCCACTTCCGACCCTCCGAGAGCGGTGCCCTCACCATGGCCTACTTCGTCACCGGCGCAACCGGCTTCATCGGCCGCTATCTCGTGCAGGAGCTCGTCGACAACCGCGAGGGCGAGATCTTCGTGCTCTGCCGCGAGGCGTCGCTCGGACGGCTCGCGGCCCTCGTCGAC
>JBKJON010000585.1:0-6314 GCA_046595715.1 Marmoricola sp. | reverse complement strand
AGCCAGGCGACTGCCCGAGCGGGTCGCGGTAGATGCGGACGTTGGGTCGACCGAGTTATCGACGCGTACGCCGAAACGTGAAGAGGGACGACGTTTCGCATTCGACGGCGAAGCATGAGGGGTGGCCGACGGCGACCGCAGCCCGCCGTTTCGCTGGGGTGTGACTCTGGTCGAAACCCGCCAGATCACTTGCACACGAGAATGAGCGGACGTCCCGGAAGCTGATCGTCGATCGGTGCGCAGATCCACCGATCGACTCAAGCTGTTGGCCCTTTCAGGACCACCGCTCGGCACCGTTCTGATGCTTAGGCCTGTAGGTGAACGCATCCGCGCGGTCGACCATCTTCGGCACGCCGGACATCCCCGCGCTCATGATGGCCATGGACCGACCGACCCATCTCAACCCCGCCCCAAGCAGGTGAAGCAACGCATTCATGGATATCGCTTCCGTGTGGCCGGTTCGGACGCTGATCTGAGATCAACTGACCCGTTCGGGATAAGTATATCCAAGATCGTTTCAGGGCCTAGCACCGAATAGTTCCGGCTCGAGGTCTGTTCAGCACCACCGCTCCGGGCGCTTTGCTGCTTCCGTTCTACACGAACTCATTCTCGCGATGATTCGTTGTCGACGGCCGGCTGCCGTTCCCGTTCCCCAACCTCATGTGAACACGACACAGAACATCACCGGGCCGTCATGGCCCGCGTCCAGTTAGAACCGTCCGCGATCATCACCGGGACTGGATCGTCCTGCAGCGCCATGCACTGCCCCTTCAAGTCCAGGGCCGCGTCCGACTCGCGGTGGTGTGTCGCACGGTCACGGTGTCACCCGGCCGCGGGCGGATGATCGAGGGGCGACCCGCCCAAACGGTGGTCGGTACGACCTGCGCCTAGGTGAGCGGGACGGCCCTTTCGTCCGCGAGTTCGCCGGTCACCTCCAGGGCGGCAGGCCCTCGATCAGCGCTCCCGCGGTCGGACGCTGAGGCGGTCCGGCTCGGTTCCTCGGTGCGGCACTACGGCCCGGTCGCCGGCTTGACCTTCCCGAACTGGCTGGTCCCACGCCAGCCGTCGATCAACCACGGCTTGTCCTTGCTGGCGACCGGGTTCTTCTCGAGGGTGTAGACGACTGCCTTCGAGCCCGCGACCGTGACCGAGTCGCCGGTCGTCTTCTTCGTCAGGTTGAACTGGAAGCCGATCTTCAGGGCCATTCTGAGCCGCCGCACGCCGTGGGAGTTCACCACGCTGGCGCGACCGGCGAAGAACGTCCGGTGAGTCACCGGTCGTGCCGACTGCGCGTTGCCGAGCGTGTAGTCCTGCCCCGTGACGTCGAGGTACGTGATCGCCAGCAGGTTGTTGAAAGCCCCTCGCGCGGCCGTGCCGGAGGTACTGACCGAGAGCACGTCGCGGTCCCACGTCTTGCGGGCCACCGGTGTCAGGTACTCCCGGAACGGGCGGAACAGTTGCGGGGTGAACGTGCTGGTCTGCATCAGGCTGGACTGGAAGGAACCCTCGAGGGTGAACCGGAGCAGCTCACAGTAGCCGGCGCTGACCAGCTTTCCGCCGAACACCTCGGCCGGGCCACCCTTGGCCGGTTTCAGGTTCTTGCAAGGGTCTACGGGCTGCTGGGGGCTCGACGAGGCGGACGGCGAGGTGGCCTTGGTGGCCGGGCCGGACGTCGGGGTGCCGCCGCAGCCAGTGAGGCAGAGGACCAGCGACGCGACGCCGAGAACGGCGACTTTGGAGCGGGTGGCGGTCGTGGCAGGCTTCCAGGACGGTGAGTCGTTCACGTGGAAGCGTAGTTGGTGGGTGATTGCGGGGCGGGACGGCTTAGCGCGGACGTCGCCCACCGCTTCTTCTTCTGCCACTGCCGCTTCTGCTGCCTTGGTCGCCACTTCAGCTGCCGCCGCCTCTGCATCTGCGGCTATCGTTGCTGCCGCTGTTGTCTCTGCTGCTTCTACTGCCGCCTCACCCGATGCCGCCGGTGACGCGAGTGCGAAGACCTTCCATACGGCAGTCGCGATGCCGTCGGCGACATCGCCTAACACGCTTTCGGCCAACCATGGCGCGGGAGACCCGGCCTTCTCGCCAAGGGTCACGGCATGCGTCGGACCATCCGTCACACCGGGCGCCAGCGCACCGAGCGCCCCGATCTGCGCCTGGACGAGCTTTTGACGTGCCACCGCCCGAGCAGTCTGCTCGTCGAGCTGCGGATCCTTCGTCTCCTCAGACCCGCCCGCCGGCGTCGAAGCCGCTGCGCCGTTCGGCATATCGGACTCGCTCTCTGAGTCGGCCGAGGACCGAACCCACTCCCACCGAGCAAGGACCCGCACACGGTCGCTGCTCAGATCTTCGCGAAGCCGTGAACCTAGCGTAAGACCTCCACCCGTTCTCGTCTGCCTCAAGGGAGCACAAGACACCCTCCCGTCTTACAGCAACGCCTCTCCGTCCGCAGCCCGGCCACCCAAGAGCCCCGGCACATGCGCAAACCAGTCCGCTACGCGCTGGCTGCTCTCCGCTTACCTGTTTGACACCAGCGCTGAACATCGGCCATGTGGGTGCGGCGACCCCGCGTCATAGTGGGACGCATCAATCAGCCCTCCGTCCCGGTCAGGGCTCGTGGGATCTATCACGATGCCTCGAGTCGATGACCACGCGCGGGAGCTGTCCGACGTCGTGCGTCCGCCGCGATGATCGATACAGGCGATCTGGGCGCGCCCTGGTACGGGCGGCGCCGGAGAGCGACAACAGCCCGATCCGACGTAGCCGGGTGGGGCTGTTCAGCCTCGGGCGAGCACTGGGCGTAGGGGGGGCTCTAGTCGTGGCAACGCCCAGCCTTCAGTGTCCGATCGCTGCCAGGGTCTCGCGCGCCATGGCGGCTTCACCGACAGCGTTGGGGTGCACCGGGTAGGCGTTGACGGGTCCGACCAGGGGCTCCATCCAGCGTGTATCAGCCCCCGAGCATGCGTCGTGACCAGCGGAGGGGTTGTAGGTGTCGACGTAGCGGGCACCGGTCGCGGCGGCCGCACGACGCACTACGTCATTGGCGACCTTCGCCTGGTTGACGAGCCACGGGACATCCCCGATCGAGATGCCCGTGAGCGCGTAGCACGACAAGGTGCCCTGAGCAGGAAGGATTTGCGGGTAGCCCAGGATGACGACGGTGGCGCGCGGCGCCTTCGCGCGCACAGCAGACAACGCCTTGACCAGGTTCGGATAGGTCTGGTTCTTGATGAAGTCGGTGAAGGTGGTGCCGTACTTCTGCTCACACGGGTTGCCGGTGGGATCGCCGACGTCGACCACCGCGCAGCCAAAGAAGGAGTCTACGAAGACGTCCTCGTCGTTCCCGCCGATGGTCATGGTCACCAGCCGGGTGTCCTTGTTCACGGCGTCGAGCTGCGGCGCCACCCCGGCTGCCTGCGAGGTGAAGAAGTCAGAGGTTTTGGCGCCACTGCACGTCACATCGGTGAACGATGCCGGACCAGTGATCTTCGCGATGTCCTCCGAGTAGTTCAGCTGCGAACGGCTGCATGTTGCTGGGGCGCCGACGACCTGCGGGTTGATCCCGGCCCCCGAGGAGTAACTGTCGCCGAGCGCGACGTAGGGGGACGTCTTGATCGACGAGGCCGCGGCGGTGGGCGGGGTGGTCTTAGCGTCGGCTGCGGTCGTGAAACTAACCACTCCCACACCGACCAGGGCGACACAGGCAACGAGCGAGGTGATTCGGCGCACGGATCCTCCACGAATGAGCGGCTGGGCTTGTCCGCCCACCCAAGATGTGACCGACGCTACAGAGGCGCGGCTGGTGCGTCGAACAGGGGTCTGCCCAGGACTGCTTCTGGCGTCTACTCGCGCGCGTCAAGCCTGATCTCAAACACCGCCGACCGCTGAAGGCCGGGACCCTGACTCACCGGCCTCCCGCAACGCGACCCGAACAGAACCCCAAGAGGGCGCTCAGGACCCATGCTGGAGTGGCGAGGCGCCGGCGTCCTGCACGTGTGTCGGATTCGGGACAGCCGGCGCCGTGAGCTGGTGTCAGCGCCTCGATGTTGCCTCCACGAGGCCGGCTCTGGCTTCGACGCGCTGACGCTCGATGGCGCGGTAGACCGTGGAGCGGCCGACGCCGAACAGTTCGGCCACCTCGGCGTTGCTGTACTCGCCGCTGTGCACCAACGAGACCAGGTGGGCTTCCTGGAGGCGGTTGAGTTCGGGCTGCTTGCGCCGCAGCCGGCCTTTGGCCTTGGCGACCTTCATGCCCTCGCGGGTGCGGAGCCGGATCAGGTCAGAGAACTCAGCCACCATGGCCAGGGCGTTGAACAGCAACCGGCCGACCGCGTCAGTGGGGTCGTAGACCGACCCACCAAGCGAGAGGGTGATCTGCCGGGTGGTCAACTCATCGGCGATGGTCCGGGCGTCGGGCAGGGACCTGGCCAGGCGGTCGAGCTTGGTCACCACCAGTGTGTCTCCGGCTCGGCACGCGGCGAGTGCCTCGCGTAGACCGGGCCGCTCACGGTTGGGTGCCGGTCAGGCCGTGGTCGACGTTGATCCGGTCAGCCTCGACGCCCAGGCCGAGCAGAGCATCGCGTTGAGCGGTCAGGTCTTGTTGGTCGGTAGAGCATCGGGCGTACCCGACAAGCAGTGCGCTCATGGCGCACCTCCACAGCTGGGCCCGGTCGGACCGCGGGACGCGGCCGACTCCAGCATCGAGCAGCGCCCGACTCCCACAACAAGACACCCCCCGACTCGCGGAGGGTGCCACACCGGGATCCCTGACCGGGGCGCTCAAACGCGGCACAGTCGGATGCTGAGCGACCAGAAGGGCTTGGTCAGGACATCTCTTGGTGAGGGCCTTCATGGATGGCGAGATAGACCTGGTTGCGTGAGGCGTTGGCTTCTGCGTCGGTCAGGGTCCGGTCGAGGGGGCGCGGGGTGAGTCGGATCACGGCGTTGGTCTGGTGGGGCTCGATGCCGAGTCGGTCTCTGGCCTGCACCGGTAGGTCGTCCCAGCAGGTCCGCGCGAGGACCTCGATGCTCTCGACGTCGTCGAGGCGGTCGCGAAGGGCTGCCCGGACCTGGTCACCGAGAAGCTCATCGTCCTTCTGGGCATCAACCACCACGGACATGTCGCGACGGATCGGGGGCAGCGTTGAGACGTCCCGCCAAGGATCCATGTCCGCCATTTGTGAATGGATGGCCGGTTCGGTGGAGCGCAGGTAGCGGATGTCGGGAATGTCCTTGCGCAGCATCACAGCCCGATCCAGGCCCATCCCGAGGGCCAGCCCGGACCAGCGGTCCGGTTCCAATCCACTGCGACGCAGCACGTCACGGTGGATCAGCCCGCACTCGGCGAGCTCGAGCCACTCATCCCAGTAGAGCACGTCGACCTGGCGGCCGTGCCGCACGATCACCTACGCCACGTTCACGTCGTGGCTGCTCGGTGACCTCTACGCACCGTATGCCGGGGAGCTCGTGGACCAGCGTTCGGCGCCCGCGGCGGCGGCCGCGGCCAAGGCCCGCCAGGGCAAGGCAGCCGGTTTCGCGTTCCCCTACGACAACTCGCCCGAGGCGTTCCAGTCCGTGCTGTGCACCGACGGACTGAACCCCGCGCGCGCCGCCGCGTGGAAGGGCTACGCCGCCAAGGCCCAGCGCACCGCCCCGGACTTCGGCCCGCTGTGGACTTGGGCGTCGGCCCCGTGCGCCAGCTCCACGTGGACCGCGCGGGACGAGGACGCCTACCGTGGTGGGTTCTCTCACGACACGGCGAGCCCGGTGCTCGTCGTCGGCAACTACTGGGACCCCGCAACGAACTACGCCGGGGCCGTTGCCGCCGCTGGGCTCCTGCCGAACAGTACGCTGCTGTCCAGCGACAGCTGGGGCCACACGGCCTACGGCACCTCGCCGTGCGTCACCCGCGCCGTTGACCGGTACCTCCTCTCGCTCGCGCTGCCGGATCGTGGCACCCGGTGCGTCGGTGACGAGCAAGCACCCGCATGGATGGAACCCGATAGCGAGACTCCCAGCGCCTCTAGATCGATCCTGAATCGCGTCGCGTCGCGTCGCGTTTCGTCGACGCTGACCATGGCAAGATGGATCACGGGCCAAGCGTCAAGAGTGCTCCGTCCCCTACCTTCGAGCCTCACCGAACTAGGTGCGGCAGCACCTACATCGCAGCGCCCCAGGACGAGGAGGAGGCAGTGCTGATGGTCGTCGAGACATTGCAAGGCACGGTCGAACTCGGATTTCCGTGGTGGCTGCAGGTCACGCACCTGATCAACTTCTTATTCATCGGACTACTGGTCCGGTCGGGCTGGGAGATCCTC
>JBKJON010000435.1:0-2504 GCA_046595715.1 Marmoricola sp. | reverse complement strand
AGGCCTTGCAGACATCGGCGTAGGCCACGGTGAAGACCTGCTCGACCCTCTGGTCCACCTCGGTGACGATGTCGAGGAGGTCCTTGCGCGTGCTCCTGAGGTCCTCGAGCTGCTCGGTGAGGAACTTGTGGCGCTCCTCCAGCGCCGAGAACTCCTCGAGCGCCAGGGGGTTGATCCGACCCAGCTGGGCCAGAGCACGCTCGGCCACGCGCAACCGCTTGGTCTGCTCCTCGCGGTCGAACGGCACCGGCTCCGGTGCGTCCTCCCCCTCGGCTGCTCCCTCGATGTTGATCTGCGGAACCAGCTGGTCGGGGCCGTAGTCGGCGATCAGGCCCTCGATGTCGAGGCCGAGCTCGTCGAGCGCGCGCTCCTCGAGCTGTTCGATGCGCATCTTCTGCTGGGTGCGGGCCATCTCGTCGCGGTGCACGGTGTTGACCAGCTCGTCGATCTCTCGACCGAGGTCGCGCAGCTGCTCACGCGCCTCGCGCAGCTCGTGCTCACGACCTGCGCGCCCCTGCTCGACCTGGGTCCGCTCGGCCGCCGCCAGAGCGATGGACTCCTCCAGCCGCGCCAGGACGACCGCGACCCCGCGGCCCACGGCCTCGCCGACCCGGCCCTCCTCGAGCAGCTGCTGGCGCCGCGCGATGGCCGCGGCGCGGGCCTCGCGCTCGGCGCGGGCCGCCCGCATCATGCTGTCGGCACGTCCGTGCAAGGCCCGCGCGCGCTCCTCGGCGGTGCGGAGGGCGAGCCGGGCGTCCATCTCGACCGAACGGGCGGTGCGCGACTCCTCGCCGAGGCGCTCGCGGTCGGCGGTGTCCGGCTCCTCCTCGGGCGCGTCCTCGGCCGCTGCCAGGCGGGACTCGAGCTCGGCCAGCCCCTCGAGGTCCTTGTCCCGTGCTTCCCGGGCGGCCTCGATGGCCTGGTCGAGGCGGGCTGCCTCGGCCCGGGCGTTGCGGGACTGCGAGCTGAACTGACCGAGCTCCTCGGCCACCGCCGCGAGCGTGGCGTCGGACTCGTGCAGCTTGGCGAGGGCGACGTCGACGCGGCGCCTGGCCTCCTCCCGCTCCCGCTCGAGCGTGGAGACGTCGAAACCGAGCCGCTCCAGGGTGTGCGCCGCGGTGGTCAGCTTCGCGGTGGCCTCGTCGACCGCCGCCTGCACCTCGATCAGGCTGGGCTGGCTGGACGAGCCACCGGCGGCGAAGTGAGCCCCGATCAGGTCACCCTCACGGGTGACGGCCGTGAGGTCCGCCGCGGCGCGGACGAGGTCCTGCGCCGCGGCCAGGTCGTCGACCACCACGACCTTGTCCAGCAGCCGGGCGAGCGCGGGCCGCAGGTCCTCGGGGCACTCCACGACGTCGAGGGCGTAGGTCCCCCCACCCGGCAGGGTCGGCCGGGCCGCCTCCTGGACCGCTGGCCCACCCAGCAGGATCCCGGCCCGACCGAGGTCGTCGTCCTTGAGGTGGGCGATCGCCCCCAGGGCCGCGTCGACGTCGCGTACCGCGACCGCGTCGGCCGCACTCCCCAGGGCAGCAGCAACGGCGGTCTCGTAGCCGGACCGGACGCCGAGCAGCGCGGCCACCGAGCCGAGGAGACCGTTCACCGACTCCGTCGCCGCGAGCAGAGCGCCCGCACCGTCCTTGCGGTTCAGGCCCATCTCGAGGGCTTCCTTGCGAGCACCCAGCGAGCTGCGCTCACGCTCGGCGGCGCTGACCTCGACCCGGATCTTCTCGAGCCGGTCCTCGATGTCGTCGAGCAGGGAGCTGGCCGCCTCGTGCTCGGCGTCCAGGCCCTCCTCGCCGGCGTCCAGGCTGGCGACCCTCGACTCGAGGGAGGTGAAGTCGTGCTGGGACCGCTCGGCGCGCACCACGGCGGCGGTGTGGGCCTCGGTGAGGCGGCCCACCTCCTCCTCCGCGGCCGCTGCGCGGCTGCGCAGCCCGTTGACCTGCCCGTGGAGACGGGCCATCCCCTCACGGCGGTCGGCTGCTGCGCGCTGCAGGCCGGTCACACGCCGCTCCTCCTCGGAGAACGCGAGCTCGGCGGCCTGGCGTGCACTCACCGCCCCCTCGAGCGCGGTGCGGTTGTCGGCCACCTCGGCATCGATCGCCTCTTCCTTGGCGCGCACGCGGGTGGCCTCGGCCTCGAGCTCGTCGGGGTCCCGACCGGCGGGCACCTCCGGCTGCGAGGCCGCGTTGCGCACCCGCTCCGCGGCCAGACCGGCCGTGCCGCGCAGGCGCTCACGCAGCCCGGAGAGCCCGAACCAGGTCTCCTGGGCCCGGGAAAGGGCCGGCAGGTCCTCGCGCAGCGCCGCCTCGAGAGCGGCCTCGGTCTCGCGGGTGGCCTTCAGCGCAGCCTCGACCTCGGCCCGACGCTCCAGCAGCACCGTCTCGTCGGCCAGCTCCTGCTCCAGGGAGGTCCGCGCGGTGACGAGGTCGTCGGCCATCAGCCGGGCCCGGGCGTCGCGCACGTCGGCCTGGACCGTCTGGGCGCGGCGAGCGACCTCGGCC
>JBKJON010000430.1:0-5290 GCA_046595715.1 Marmoricola sp. | reverse complement strand
CGTACCTCGTGGCCAGGTCGTTGAACTTCTGGTTCGACAGGGCCTTGATCGGGGTCGTGTAGAACGCCTTGCGGCCGCCGTCCACCTGGCGCTGGACAGCGGCCGCAAGGCGTTCTACACGACCCCGATCAAGGCCCTGTCGAACCAGAAGTTCAACGACCTGGCCACGAGGTACGGCGCCGAGAACGTCGGTCTGCTCACCGGGGACAACAGCATCAACGGGGACGCGCCGGTGGTCGTGATGACGACCGAGGTGCTCCGCAACATGCTCTACGCCGGGTCCCGCACCCTCGAGGGCCTCGGCTTCGTGGTGATGGACGAGGTGCACTACCTCGCCGACCGCATGCGCGGCGCCGTCTGGGAGGAGGTCATCATCCATCTCCCCGAGTCGGTGGCACTCGCGTCGCTCTCGGCCACGGTCAGCAACGCCGAGGAGTTCGGTGAGTGGCTGGGGACCGTGCGGGGCGAGACGACGACGATCGTGGAGGAGCGCCGACCCGTGCCGCTCTACCAGCACGTCGTGGTGGGCCGCCGGATGTACGACCTGTTCGCCGACGAGACCGGAACGGACCCGGCGGAGCTCGAGGCGTCCCACCGCGAGCCCCAGGTGAACCCCGAGCTGGTGCGCGTGGCCCGTGACGACTGGGCCCGCGGCCGGATGAAGGACCGGCGTCCCGCGCGGGGCAACAAACGACCCAACAAGGGTCCGGGCAACACCCGTTCGGCGTGGACCCCGACGCGCAGCGACGTGGTCGAGCAGCTCGACCGGGCCGGCCTGCTCCCGGCCATCGTGTTCATCTTCAGCCGGGTGGGCTGCGACGCCGCCGTCCAGCAGTGCCTCAACGCCAACCTGCGCCTGACCTCCCCGCAGGAGCGCGACGAGATCGTGGCGTTCGTCGAGGAGCGGTGCGCCAACATCCCCGAGGAAGACCTCCAGGCCCTCGGCTACCACGAGTTCCTGGACGGCCTCTCACGTGGCATCGCCTCGCACCACGCGGGCATGCTGCCCAGCTTCAAGGAGTGCGTCGAGTCGCTGTTCCTGCGTGGACTGTGCCGCGTCGTCTTCGCCACCGAGACTCTGGCCCTCGGCATCAACATGCCGGCCCGGTCGGTCGTCATCGAAAAGCTCTCGAAGTGGAACGGCGAGACCCACGCCGACATCACGCCGGGGGAGTACACCCAGCTCACCGGCCGGGCCGGGCGCCGCGGCATCGACATCGAGGGGCACGGCGTCGTGCTCTGGCAGCAGGGGTTCGACCCCAAGGCAGTGGCCGGTCTCGCCTCGACGCGCACCTACCCGCTCAAGTCGTCGTTCCGGCCGTCGTACAACATGGCCGTCAACCTGGTGCACCAGTTCGGTCGCGAGCGGGCACGCGAGCTGCTCGAGTCGTCGTTCGCGCAGTTCCAGGCCGACAAGGCCGTGGTCGGGCTCGCCCGCCAGCTGCGCAAGAGCGAGGACGCCCTCGCGGGCTACACCGACGCGGCTGCCTGCCACCTCGGCGACTTCATGGAGTACGCCGCCCTGCGGCACCGCCTCTCCGAGACCGAGAAGAACCTGGCGAAGTCCCGGCGGTTCGACCACCGGCAGGAGGTCATCGACTCGCTGGAGTCGCTGCGACCCGGCGACGTCATCGAGGTGCCCAGCGGTCGCTTCGCGGGCATGGCGATCGTGCTCGACCCGGGAACCAGGGCCGACCGCGAGGGACCGCGCCCCTACGTCCTCACCGCCGACAAGCACGCCCGGCGACTGAGCCTGGTCGACTTCCCGACCCCTGTCGCCTCGTTCACGCGGGTGAAGATCCCCAAGAACTTCAACGGCCGCAACCCCCAGTCCCGCACTGACCTCGCCTCCACCCTGCGCAACCGCACCCACAACCTGACACCGCCCCCACCGGAGCGACGCACGGGTCGTGGGTCGCACAACCCGCCCCACAACCCCACCGAGGACCGTCGCATCGAGGAGCTGCGGCGCCAGCTGCGCGCGCATCCCTGCCACGGGTGCCCCGACCGCGAGGACCACGCACGTTGGTCGGAGCGCTACTTCAAGCTCGACCGCGACGCGAAGACGCTCAAGCGCCGCATCGAGCAGCGCACCAACACCATCGCCCGGCACTTCGACCGGGTCTGCGACGTCCTCACCACCCTGGGCTACCTCGAGGGAGAGACCCACGAGTCCACGGTCACCGAGCGCGGGCGCACGCTGATGCGGATCTACAACGAGATGGACCTGCTCACCGCCGAGTCGCTGCGTGCCGGCCTGTGGGACGGGCTCGATGCGTCCTCGCTCGCGGCCGTGCTCTCCACCCTGGTCTACGAGTCGCGCCGACCCGACGACGCCGCGACGCCGCGACTGCCGGGTGGCCGGGTGCGAGACATCCTCGGCGAGATGGTGTCGATCTGGTCCGACCTCGAGGTGCTGGAGCGCGAGCACCACCTCGACCAGCTGCACGAGCCCGATCTCGGCTTCGCCTGGGCGGCCTACCGGTGGGCCGAGGGGGATGAGCTCGACGACATCCTCGACGTGACGGACCTCGCGGCGGGCGACTTCGTCCGCTGGGTCAAACAGCTCCTGGACCTGACCGACCAGATCGTCGGCGCCACCACCAGCCCCGAGCTGCGCAAGGTCGCCCGGGAGACCTCGGTGAGATTGCGACGGGGTGTGGTGGCCTACTCCTCGGTCAGCGAGTAGCCCGATCAGCGACACGACCGACGACGGGCTGGACGCGGTGGGACGACGATGGTCCCGCTCACTCGACGGAGTCGTCACAGTGCCCCGTGGTTCGCGCGGGGTCTCCACTCCAGACCCCCGTGACCCCGCTTCGAGAAGTCAGTGGCGCGCCGCGAGGGTCGTCGTGAGCCGCTCCACCGGGCTGGTCAGGCCCCACTGCTCTGCGATCGCGGCCAGCATCTCCGGGTCGGACGGCGAACCGGGCAGCGTCAGGTCGGGCGAGCCGAGGTCGAGGTCGCGGACCACGGCCACCACGGTCGGGGCCACGTCCAGGTAGCCCAGCGAGGCCTTGATCTTGCCACGCGGTCCCGGGCCCATGTCACCGCCAGGGTCTTTGGCGGCGGCGATGATCGAGTCGAGGTCGCCGAACCGGTTGAGCAGCACCGCGGCGGTCTTGTCGCCGACACCGGGGACCCCGGGCAGGCCGTCGGAGGAGTCGCCTCGGAGGGTGGCGAAGGCGGCGTACTGGTCGGCGTCGACCCCGTAGCGCTCGCGCACCCAGGCGTCGTCCACCCGCTCGTGCTTTCCCACCCCACGTGCGGTGTAGAGGACACGCACCTCCGCGTCGTCGTCGACGAGCTGGAAGAGGTCACGGTCACCGGTGACGATGTCGACGGGCATGCCGGCCCCGGTGGCCAGGGTGCCGATCACGTCGTCCGCCTCGTAGTGGTCGGCCCCGACGATCGCGATGCCGAAGGCGTCCAGCGTCGCGACGATGATCGGGATCTGCTGCCCGAGCGGGTCCGGCACCTCCTCGATGTCGGGGTCGTCGCCGGGGCGCTCGGCCACCACCCGATGGCCCTTGTACGACGGCAGCAGGTCAACCCGCCACTGCGGACGCCAGTCGTTGTCCCAGCAGCAGGCGAGGTGGGTCGGGTCGTACTCGTCGACCAGACGGGTGATGAAGTCGAGCAGCCCGCGTACGGCGTTCACCGGCGTGCCGTTCGGCGCCTGCACGGAGTCGGGCACCCCGAAGAAGGCGCGGAAGTAGAGGGACGCGGTGTCGAGGAGCATCAGCCTGGGTTCGCGATCGGTCATCCGAGGAGCCTAGAGGGCGCCGGGGCTTAGGCTCTGCCCGTGGAGAAGATCGATCGCCAGGTCCTGGGACTGCTCGCCGACGACGGCCGGATGTCCTACACCGATCTCGGCAAGGCGACGGGGCTCTCGACGAGCGCGGTGCACCAGCGCGTGAAGCGCCTCGAGGAGCGGGGTCTGATCCTGGGGTACGGCGCCACCATCGACCACGCCGCAGCCGGCAAGCCACTGACCGCCTTCGTCTCGATCACGCCGTTCGACCCCTCGGAGACCGACGACTACCCCGACCGTCTCCAGCACATCAGCGAGATCGAGTCGTGCTGGTCGGTGGCGGGGGAGGAGTCCTACATCCTCAAGGTCCGGGTGGCGACCCCGGTGGCGCTGGAGGACCTGTTGGCACGCGTGCGCGCGGCAGCCAACGTGTCCACCCGCACCACGATCGTGCTGTCCACGCCCTACGAGAACCGCCCCACTCACTGACCGGCTCTCAGCGGCCCTCGAAGGCGTCCTCGAGCTCGACGATGTCGAAGGCGCGGCGGTCGACCTTCATGAACGCTGCCGTGACCCGGCGCACCTTCCCCGGGTCCGGGTCGGCCAGCATCTTGTCGAGGGACGCGGGGTAGACCTGCCAGCTGAACCCGTAGCGGTCCTTCAGCCAGCCGCACATCGACGGCTCACCGCCCTCGACGAGGGCCTCCCAGAGTCGGTCGATCTCCTCCTGGGTGTCGCACGGGACCGCCAGGGAGAAGGACTCGTTGGCCTCGAAGCGGGTGCCGGCACCGTTGATGGCCGCGTAGGACCGGCCCATCAGCTCGAAGTAGACCGCCATCTTCTGACCGGCGTACTCACCGGCCTCGGGGCTGTAGTCGCTGCTGGACACGATCCGGCTGTCCTCGAACAGGGAGCAGTAGAAGTCGACCGCCTCCTCGATCCTGCCGTCGTTGATCCAGAGGTTCGGGATGATCTGCTGCATCGCTCTCTCCTTCGCTGGTGGGCGTCTCACCAGTGGTGACTGCTGCAGCCCATCCGGCTCATCGGTGGACACGTCTCCGGAGTCGCTGCACGGCCGGCGCGCTGGAGCCGGGGAGCGCAGCCCCTGGGTCGCTCGGCAACGCGAGGCCGGCGGACACCTCCGGCGCGATCCGGTAGGGACCGGAGAGCAGGACGCTGCCGACCGTACGGCGCAGCCGGGACATCTCCGCCCTGGCCGTGACGGCGCGCTCCGGGTCGTCGAACAGGTCCTCGGCGAGCTGGGCGGCGGTGCGGCCCGCGGACCCCGCCTCGACGAGGGCCACGAGGATCTCGGCATGGCGCGGCGACAGCTGGCGTGACCAGGACCCGCTCAGGCCGGACACCCGCAACGTGGGCCGGCCGGTGAGGTCGAGCGTGAGGGCGGATGCGGCCTCGGACTCGTCTCCGTCCAGCCGCAGCAGCCAGCCGCCGGCGAGCGGCTCGGCGAGGGCCGGGCCGAGGGTCGGCAGCCAGATGCGGCCTCCGGCCATGTCCACCGGCAGAGCGACCTGATCG
>JBKJON010000349.1:0-4063 GCA_046595715.1 Marmoricola sp. | reverse complement strand
GGTGGCCATGGCCAGGCAGGCCAGGCGCCAGCCGTTGGAGAGCTCGTCCTCGGAGAAGGTGCGCCGGTCGTGCCGGGAGATCGGCAACGGCGTCTCGACGCGGATCTTGCACTTGTGACAGGTGCCGTGCCCGCCACAGGTGGAGTCGATCGCGATGCCGTTCCACGACGCGGAGTCGAAGACGGTGACCCCGGTCGGGACGCGGACGGACCGGTCCTGCCCGCCCTCGACCGTGAAGGACAGCTGCACCCGGCCACTGCCGTCGTGGGCGATCACGTTGGCCCCGGGGGCGGCCATCAGGCCCTCCCGTCCGATCTCGTCCAGGGACGGCGGCGGTCCGTCCCCTCCCGATCCCGGGGTCATTCCCGGGGTGATGGTGCTCACGCGTTCGCGGCCTGCGCTGCCCGGTGTCGAGCGATCCACGCCATGCCCCACTCGTCGTGACCCAGGAGCAGGTCGGTCGCCTTCACGGCGGAGACGACCGACTCCGTGCGCGTGTCCATGATCGCGCTGGTGAGACCGGCGGTCATCGCCATGCTCAGGAAGGTGCCGTTGATCTGGTGCCGGCCGGGCATCCCGAAGGAGACGTTGGACGACCCGCAGGTCATGTTCAGGCCGTGCTTGTCGCGGATGCCGCGCATGGTCTCGAGCGTGGCGAGCCCGTTGGTCACGTCGGCGCCGATCGGCATCGCCAACGGGTCGATCACGATGTCCTCGATGGCGATGCCGTACTCGGTCGTCGCCACCCGCACGATCTTGTCGACCAGGGCGAGCCGCTTCTCCGGCTCCATCGGGATCTCGTCGACGTCGTTGGGCAGCGCGATCACCGCGGCGTCGTACTTCTTGACCAGGGGGAGGATCTGCTCCATCCGCTCGTCCTCGGCGGTGATCGAGTTGACCAGCGCCCGACCGTTGTACGCCGCCAGTCCGGCCTCGAGCGCCTCGACGACCGAGGAGTCGATGCACAGCGGGAGGTCGGTGAGCTCCTGGACCATCGTGACGACCTTGGCGAGCAGCTCGGCCTCGTCGACGAGCGGCACGCCCATGTTGACGTCGAGCACGTCTGCGCCGCCCTCGACCTGGGCCTTGACGTCGCGCTCGACCGCCGTCAGGTCACCGGCCTTGATCTGTTCCTGGAAGATCCGCCGGCCCGTCGGGTTGAGCCGCTCGCCGATCAGGCAGAAGCGGTGCTGGCGGCCGAGGACGACCTCGCGGGTCGCCGAGCGGAGACGGGTCTGGTGAAGAGGAGCTGACATCAGGCGGGCACCTTCTCGCGCTTGGCCTTGAGGAGGGCCTTGGCCTTGCGGACACAACCGGAGGCGTCGGCGGCGTAACCGTCGGCACCCACCGCGTCGGCGTACTCCTGGGTCACCGGGGCACCACCGACCATCACGATGACGTCGCTGCGCATGCCGGCCTTCTCCAGGGCGTTCATGTTGGCCTTGAACATCGGCATCGTGGTGGTCAGGAACGCCGAGAAGCCGACGATGTCGGGCTGGTGCTCCTGGATCTTGGCCACGAAGGTCTCCGGGGCCACCTGCACCCCGAGGTCGATCACCTCGAACCCGGCACCCTCGAGCATGATGTTGACGAGGTTCTTGCCGATGTCGTGGACGTCGCCCTTGACGGTGCCCATCAGGAACTTGCCGACGGTCTCGACGCCGGTCTCGGCCAGCAGCGGCCGCAGCACCGCCATCGAGCCGGACATGGCGCGGCCGGCGATGAGCATCTCGGGCACGAAGAAGTCGCCGCGCTCGAAGCGTGCGCCGACCTCCTCCAGCGAGGGGATCAGGGCGTCGAAGAGCAGGCTCTGGGGCTCCATGTTCAGCTCGAGCGCCTCATGGGTCAGCTCCAGCACACGTGGGGCGTTGCCGACCAGGGTCTCGTCGTAGAGCCCCTTCAAGATCTCATCTGGTGTCATCGTGTGCCCCTTTCCGGGCTTCGGTGCGGGTGCCGTGGCGAAGGAGCTGGGAGAGCGCCTCCGTCTGTTCCTTCAGGAGCCGACCGATGTGGTCGACCCTGTCCTCGAGCCGTGCGGTGGGTCCTGAGATGCCCACGGTCGCCACCGCGGTGGCCTCCGGTCCGAGGACCGGCGCCGCCACCCCGGAGAGCCCGATCTCGAGCTCGTCGAGCGTCACGGCGAAACCTCTGCGTCGCACGGTCGCGAGGTCGGCCTCGAGGGCCGCTCGCGAACGCAGCGTCTTGTCGGTGACACGCTCGAGCACGCCCTGCGGGAGCTCGAGCACGTCCCAGGCGAGCAGCACCTTGCCCAGCGCCGAACAGTGCGGCGGGACCTCGATGTCGGTCCAGTCGCGGGCGCCGAGCAGGAAGGTCGAGTCGACCTGGTCGATGTGGGAGACGCGGCCACCGTTGGCCACCGCCAGGTGGACGGTCTCGCCGGTCTCCTCCCCGATCGTCCGCAACATGGGCCGCGCCAGCCTGGCCAGCTCGGCGTTGCGGTCGTGGCGGGCGGCGTACAGCGCGAACAGCGGGCCGCCGATGTACTCACCGGTCTCGACGCGCTCGACCAGGCGGGTGCGTTCCAGGGCCGAGAGCAGGCGGGAGGTGGTGGACCGCGCGAGCCCGGCGGCCTCGCTCAGCTCACCGAAGGTGATCGCGGCGTCTGCCTCCACCACGAGGGTGAGCAGGTGCGCAGCACGGTCGACGGCCTGGGTGCCGCCCGGGCCGTTGCCGGGGCCGTTGCCGGGTCCATTGCGCTGGCCGTTGCGCTGGCCGTTGCCAGGGCTCTCGATGAGCGAAGTGCTGGTCATGCTTGACCGCCCTTCGTCGTTCGGTCCAAGGTAGTGGAAACAACTCCCACCATGTGGAACTGTGTGCCCACATGGTGAGGTTAGGTTTCCACGCCGCCCCGGTCAAGCACAGCCGCTTCACATTCAGGAGTCCCGATGTTCCGTAACCAGATGCCGCGCTACGAGATCCTCTCCGAGCAGGCGATGTCCACGCTCGACGGCGGGTGGCGCCGACTCGTCTCCGAGCTCGGGGTCGAGTTCATGAGCCAACGAGCCCTC
Organism: Marmoricola sp.; assembly: GCA_046595715.1. Lineage (GTDB taxonomy): Bacteria > Actinomycetota > Actinomycetes > Propionibacteriales > Nocardioidaceae > Marmoricola. Next base: position 1,034 of record JBKJON010000349.1, on the reverse strand, counting down.
GACCTCTTCAGCGCGGCCGGCCAGCGGGTGGAGGGCGACACGGTGTTCTTCGACCCGGAGTTCATCCTCGAGCAGGTCGCGAAGGCGCCGAGGTCCTTCGACCTGCAGGCGCGCAACCCCGCCCACAACCTGCACGTCGGCGACGACACGATGGCCTTCAGCGCGGTCTACGGTCCCCCGTTCGTGCGTGAGGGCGCCGTACGCCGCGACGCGACGATGGACGACTTCCGCAACTTCACCAAGCTGGCCCAGTCGTTCCCGATCATGGACTCGGCCGGTGGCGTGATCTGTGAGCCCAACGACACGCCCTTGGACAGCCGTCACCTCGACATGACCTACACGCTGGCCACGCTCACCGACAAGGTGTTCATGGGCAACGTGGTCTCCGGCCCCAACGCCAAGGACACGATCGAGCTGACCTCGATCCTGCTCGGCGGCAGCGCGGGTCGGGCGGCCGGGCGGGCCGGCATGGAGGAGACGCCCGCCCTGATCTCCCTGATCAACTGCAACTCCCCGCTGCGCTGGGACGACCGGATGCTCGACTCGCTCTTCGAGTACTCCGAGGCCAACCAGGCCGTCATCCTCACCCCGTTCATCCTGATGGGCGCCATGTCGCCGGTGACCATCCCGGCCGCCCTCGTCCAGCAGATCGCCGAGGCGCTCACCGGCATCGCGCTGGCCCAGCTGATCCGGCCCGGATGCCCGGTCGTGTTCGGCTCGTTCCTGTCCAACATCGACATGCAGTCGGGCTCACCGACCTTCGGTACGCCGGAGTCGGGCATCGGCCTGCTCTGCACCGGCCAGATCGCGCGCCACTTCGGGCTGCCGTTCCGCTCCGGCGGTTCGCTGGCCTCCTCGCAGGTGCCGGACGCGCAGGCCGGCTACGAGGCGCTGATGACCCTGCTGCCGACGTTCCTCGCCGGGGCAAACTGGGTGATGCACTCGGCGGGCTGGCTCGAGGGTGGCCTCGTGGCGGGCTACGAGAAGTTCATCGTCGACATCGAGCTGCTGCAGATGATGCAGGCGGAGTTCAC
>JBKJON010000240.1:0-2774 GCA_046595715.1 Marmoricola sp. | reverse complement strand
TGCGCTTCTACGAGGCCGAGGGCCTCATCGACGCCACGCGCACTTCGGGTGGGAGGCGTCAGTTCCAGCGCAGCGTGCTGCGTCGCCTGGCCTTCATCCGGGCCGCGTCCAACATCGGCCTCACGCTCGACGAGGTCCGGGTGGAGCTCGACCGGCTTCCGGCGGGAAGGGTTCCGACGAAGGCCGACTGGCAACGGATCTCGCGCCATTGGCGAGGGCGGCTCGACGCCCAGATCGGAGCCTTGGAGCGGCTGCGCGACGGTCTCGACTCGTGCATCGGGTGTGGCTGTCTCTCGCTCCAGCGCTGCCAGATGACCAACCCGGGCGACTGGATGGCGGCCAGCCGTGACGCTCCCGGCGCCGCGAACCTGCCGTCCCTGCTTCGCCGGCCGCACCAGTTCCGGTCGGGCAGCGACTAACGGCCCTGGTTGGCCACGGCCTCGGCCGCCGCCGCCGCTGCCTCGGGGTCGAGGTAGCGACCGCCGTCGCCGATCGGCCGGTTGTCGCCGTCGAGCTCGTAGACCAGCGGCATTCCCGTGGGGATGTTCAGGCCGGCGATGTCCTCGTCGCTGATGCCGTCGAGGTGCTTGACGATCGCTCGGAGGCTGTTGCCGTGGGCGGCGACCAGCACCGTCTTGCCGGACGCGAGATCCGGCACGATCGAGGCGTCCCAGTAGGGCAGCATCCGCTTGATCACGTCCTTGAGGCACTCGGTGCGCGGCATGTCGGGGCCGAGGTCGGCGTACCGCGTGTCTCCTGCCTGGGACCACTCGTCGTCGTCCTCGATGGGAGGTGGGGCTACGTCGAAGGAGCGGCGCCAGGTCATGAACTGCTCCTCGCCGTACTGCTCGAGGGTCTGCTTCTTGTCCTTGCCCTGCAGGGCGCCGTAGTGGCGCTCGTTGAGGCGCCAGGAGCGGCGTACGGGGATCCAGTGCCGGTCGGCCTTGTCGAGGGCCAGATGGGCAGTGGTGATCGCGCGGCGCAGCAAGGAGGTGTGGACGACGTCCGGGAGCAGTCCGGCCTCGACCAGCTGCTCGCCACCGGCCTTCGCCTCGGCGCGGCCCTTGTCGGTCAAGGCGACGTCGACCCAACCCGTGAAGAGGTTCTTGGCGTTCCAGTCGCTCTCGCCGTGGCGGAGCAGGATCAGGGTGCGGGTCGACTCGCTCATGGTCAACGATCCTAGACAGAACCGCGGAGGAGTGCGGTCAGGGAGTGGCGGAGCCGCCCGGGATGGCGGGCGAGACCCCGGAGAACTCCTCTGCCCGGTCAACGACCGGCACGTTGAGCGACGTCTTCTGGCCGGTGTCGAACTCCAGGCCCAGGCGGACGAAGCCACCGGCGCGCACGGCCTCGCCGCTGACGGCGACGGCGCCGAGCTCGGCCATGTTGGTCAGGCCCTCGGGTCCGACGGTCACGGGCTTGACGACCTGGATCGTGATCCCGGAGGGTCCGGTGACGGACGTCAGGGTCGCCGGGTTCTCGAGGTCCTTGTTGACCAGGGTGGCGATGAAGGTGCCCGACCCGTCGGAGCCGCTCACCACGACGGCGCCGAGCACGTCGACGACGCCGCTGCGGTTGTTCACGCCCACGGCGGGTTGGTAGATCTTGTCGGTCTGGTAGCCGAAGCCGCAGGCTCCCAGCGTCGGAACGAGCAGCACCATGGCCAAGGCGGCGAGACGACGGCGTACGGGCGTCAACATGGCGATCGGGTCCTCTGTCTCGAGCGGGTTCGGCGTGCGTGGGAGAGCCTATCGTTAGCGGGCGATCCCGATCGTGAGGGCCTTGTAGACGAGTCCGGCCAGCACGATGGCGGTCGCCGCCAGCGTCAGCACCATCAGCCGTGGCGCGCCGGTGCGAAGGGCCACGCGCAGCGGGAGGTTGCGTACGCCGGACCGGTTGTCGATGACCAGGTCGGGGAGCGAGGTCAGGAAGTGCACGAGGAAGCCCAGCGCGGCGCTGAGCACGACGAAGCTGGTGAAGGGCTCGGAGCCGTCGGCCCGGTTGCCCCAGCCGCCGAGGGTGACGAAGTACGCCAGCAGCGCGAAGGTGGCCGACCAGCCCACCCAGGAGAAGCCGCCGCGGTGCAGGAAGCGGTTGTGGACGAACCCCACGCCCAGCGTGACCAGCAGGAAGAGGCCCGCCTCGATGCCGTTCTGGAGCGACAGCGGGAGCGCGAAGAGCAGCAGCACGGCGATGGCGTAGCTGGCGTTGCCGGGCGGAAGGATCCCCTCGGCGATGGGCTTGCGGGGAGCCTGGGCGGCCCGGTCGTCGTCGACGTCGAGGAGGTCGTTGACCAGGCCCAGCGCGAGCTGTACGACGAGCACCGCGGCGGCCGAGACCAGCACCTCGCGCAGGGGACGGCCGAGCAGCGCCACCAGTGCTCCCACGACGACGGCGAACGCCACCGCCTGACGCGGATGAACGGCCCGCAGCAGGGATCGGAGCTGCCCCGGAGTCCTCAGGGTGGTCGCTGTGCTCATGGCCGAAGTATTGAGCATCACATTCCCCGTGGACGCTGTTTCAGACAGGTGTCGAGCGCCTATCCAGACCTGCGGAACATACGAATTAGGATTTTGTCAAGCCCTGAAACAGCCTCTGACCTGCGCAAACACCGGAAAGGGCGCTCGGGTCCCGTGTTAGACTAGGGACCTCGAAAGGGGTTCATACCATATGACGTTCACTGTCGGCGAAACGGTCGTATATCCAAATCACGGAGCAGCCATCATCGAGGACATCGAGATGCGAACCATCAAGGGTGAGGACCGGGAATACCT
>JBKJON010000075.1:0-6337 GCA_046595715.1 Marmoricola sp. | reverse complement strand
GGTTCCACTCTGCGTACGACGCGACCGCGGTGAGCTCGGCCCACACAGTCTCGACGGGGGCCGCGATCAGGCTGACCCAGGCCGAGCTGTTCAGTGGGCTCCTGGTCTCAGTGGCCGGAGGGATGCTCGCGAAGACCCAGGCCGGGTTCGAGGCGATGAACGACGCCCTGCGCGTGCGCGCCGAGAATGTCGCCGCGCGCACTCCCGAGATCCTCCAGCAGTGAGCCGTAGGGACGAGATCCTGGATGTCGCCACCGCGGTGCTGGAGGAACAGGGTCTCGACGCGCTCACCATGCGTGAGCTCGCCACCCGGATGGGCATCCGTGCCCCGTCGCTCTACAAGCACGTCGCCGACAAGGCTGACATTCTCGTCGGTCTGCAACAGAGGGCCCTACTCGGTCTGGCGGTGCACCTCGAGGCCGCAGGCCCGGGCATCGGCCCGCTCGCTGAGGCCTACCGGTCCTGGGCCAGGGCCCACCCCAAGCTCTACGAGCTGGCGACCCGAAACCCGCTGGAACGAGATCGCCTGGCGCCAGGAGTCGAGTCTGCCGCAGCCGCCCCTCTCGTTGCCGCCGCCGGTGGGGACGAACACCTCGCCCGGGCTTTGTGGGCCCTCGCGCACGGACTGGTCGACCTCGAGCTCTCCGGCCGCTTTCCTCCCGGGGCCGACCTCGACACCACCTGGCGCACGGCCCTGAGCAGCTTCCAGCGCTAGCGTCACGCCTCAAGAAGTCGCGCCTGGCCCGATGCATCGACTCCCAAAGGTGGCGATGCTCGCCCGGTGTGGTGGTGGGCCGCCTGCGGAAGGTGCGGTTCATGCCTACGTCTGGTCTGGAGCTCCTCGGACCTTCATACGCTCGCCAGGTCGCCCGAAGATGCTGAGGATCTCAGCAGGCTCAGCCCCGGTGCTGCCGAACCAGTGCGCCACCGTGGTGTCGAAGGCAGCTACCTCACCAGGGCCGAGCACCACGTCCTGGTCACCCAGGATGAACCGCATGTGGCCAGACAGGACGTAGATCCACTCATGGCCGTCGTGCGCACGCGGCTCAGGGGTGGTCTTGCCGGTCGGGATGATGATCTTCCACGCCTGCATACCGTCAGGTTGCCTGGTCAGCGGGATCACCGTCCGGCCCTTGACCAGGCCAGGTTTCAACCGCAGCCGCGGATCGCCTTCATCGGGAGCAGCGACCAGGTCATCGAGCGGCACCCGGTAGACGTGCGAGAGCGCCAGGAGCAGCTCGAGGGTCGGCCGACGCCCGCCAGTCTCGAGCCGCGACAGCGTGCTCTTGGAGATGCCGGTCGTCTCGGCGACGCCGGTCAACGTCAACCCACGCTGCGTTCGGAGTCGCTTCAACCGGGGCCCGACCCCCTCCAGCGCGGCAGCGATCGCGGCCGCCGACTCGTCCTCCACAAGGTTCATCTGACCCGTGTTTCCCACAAACAGCAACGTTCGTAGGTGTTCACCGGACACGGCTTCAACCTTGGGACATGAACAGATACGACGTAGTGGTCATCGGCGGAGGCGCCGCTGGCCTGTCCGCAGCCTTGGTCCTGTCTCGAGCCCGCCGCAAGGTCCTCGTCGTCGATGCCGGTCATCCGCGCAACGCACCCGCCACCCACATGCACGGCTACCTCTCCCGCGACGGCATGTCCCCCGCCGAGCTCCTTGCCACCGGCCGGGACGAGGTCGCCGGCTACGGCGGCGAGATCAGCACCGGCACCGTCGCCGACCTCGTGCCCGACGGGCGGACCGGGTTCTGGGTCCTCCTTGACGACGGGCAGCGGATCTCGACCCGGCGACTGATGGTCACCACCGGCCTGCACGACGAGCTACCTAACGTCCCCGGCCTGTCCGAGCGGTGGGCGCGTGACGTGCTGCACTGCCCCTACTGCCACGGCCACGAGGTCCGCGACCAACAGCTCGGCGTCATCGGCGGCGCCCCAGGCTCCGTCCGGTACGCCCAGATCGTGCGCCAATGGACCCACGACCTCGTCTACTTCACCCCTCCCGGGATCCTCACCGCCGCCGAACGGACCGAGCTTCTCGCCCGCGCCATCGGCGTCGTCGAAGGCACCATCGACCAGCTCGTCATCGACGAAGAAGACCACCTGCGCGGCGTCCAGATGAACGATGGCTGCGTCATACCTCGCGACGCCCTCTTCGTGCCGCCACACTTCGTGGCGAACAACGTCCTGCTCCTCGGCCTGGGCGCGACCATCGACCCGAACGGCTGGGTCGAGGTCGACGCCACCGGTCGCACCAGCGTCCCCGGGGTCTGGGCCGCCGGCAACATCGTCGACCCGCGCGCCCAGGTCATCACCGCCGCAGGTGCCGGCTCAGCCGCCGCCATCGCCATGAACGGTGACCTCGTCGACGACGACGTACGCAACGCCGTCCGCGACCTCAACCACGGATTTCCACCCACCCCCATCGCAACGACACACACCAAGGAGTCACGATGACCAACCCCACCCCCAACCACGCCGACCCGAAGTCGCGACCAGACGCCGGCCCCACCACTGGACGCGCAAAGCCCGGCCCGCCGACCAAGCACCAACTCGCCGTGATGATCTGGCTCGCGGTCTTCCCGACGCTGACCGTCCTCAACCTGGTCCTGGGCGACTGGTTGCACACGATGAGCGCGGTCACCCGCACGTTCGTCCTCGCAACCATCGCCGTGCCCATCGTCATCTATGGCCTGATGCCCCAGCTGCACCGCCTACGCGGTCAGCTCCTGACCCGCCGCGCGAGCACCTCGTGAGCGAGCGCGCAGCCGCCGCCCCGAAGCCCCGGGGTGCACCGATGCTCAACCGAAGGAGAGTCATGTCCAGAAGGAAGATTGCGGTCAGCGTGGGCATCTTGTTCTTTGTCCAGATGATCAATGCCATGATCGGGACCTCGCTGATCCAGGCATTTGTCGACGGTGACCCCGATCGAACTCCAGTCACTGTTGGCGTCCTACTCATGATGTGCTCTGGCCTCGCGGTCGTGGGCAGGGCATCGGCCTCCTGATGTACCAGGTCTTGAAGTCGGTGAACCACCGGCTTGCCTTCTCCTACCCGGTGCTCAGAGTCGTCGAGTTCGCCGTCTCAACTGGATGCGGCATCTATCTATTGGTACAGATGGAGGTAGTGCCCAACTACCTGCTCTGGGTATACATCCCTACCGGGATCGGCGGCCTGGTCCTGAACTACCTCCTGTTCGTTTCCAAGCTGGTCCCTCGGCCGATCGCGGTGCTCGGCTTCGTGGGCTACGTCTTGCTCTCGGTCGGGGCAGCCCTCGGCCTGCTCGGCGTTCTCGACATGAACGCCGCGCCAGGATTGGTCCTGTTGGTGCCGGGCTTCCTGTTCGAGTTCGCCGTCTTCCCGATCTGGCTCATCGCCAAGGGATTCAGCTCACCGTTGTCCCAACCGGAGCTCAGGTCCCCGGCCTTGGCGACACGAAGCTGACCGAGTCGCGATCCACCAAAGCAGTCACCCGGCCCACGGGGCACCAGCCGGGACCTGCATCCCGGACTCCGTTCATCCACTCCCACCTTGAGGACCACCATGACCACCATCCCCACGCCCACCTCCGCAGGGACGGCCACGATGCAGGCCGTCGTCTACGACACGTACGGCTCGGCCGACGTGTTGCACCTCGCTCAGATCGCTCGCCCCACCATGTTGGACCGCGAGGTGCTGATACGGGTGCATGCCGCGGGGGTTGACCGAGGCACGTGGCACCTGATGACGGGCCGCCCGTACCTCGGGCGCCTTGCCTTCGGACTCATGGCACCCAAGAACCCCGTACCTGGCCTCGATGTCGCCGGAACCGTCGTCTCGGTCGGCGCGGCAGTCACCACGTTCTCCGCAGGTGACGAGGTCTACGGCTTCTCCAAGGGGTCGTTCGCCGAGTACGCCGTGGCCGAGGAGAGCAAGCTCGCTCTCAAGCCGGACAACCTCTCCTTCGAACAGGCAGCGGTCGTACCCGTCTCTGCCAGCACCGCCTTGCAAGCCCTGACTGACTCCGGTCGCGTCGAGCACGGCCAGAGCGTGCTGATCATCGGCGCCTCCGGCGGCGTCGGCAGCTACGCCATCCAGATCGCCAAGGCCCTCGGGTCGGGGGTCACGGGCGTGGCCAGCAGCGCGAAGCTCGATCTCGTCCGATCCCTCGGCGCGGACAACGTTCTGGACTACCGTCGCGACGACTTCGCGGACAGCACCCACCGGTACGACCTGATCCTCGACATCGCCGGCAACCCCACCCTCACCAGACTGCGCCGCGCTCTCACCCCCACCGGCACCGCTGTCATCACCGGGGGCGAGGAAGGCGGCTCCTTCTCAGGCGGAATGAACCGGCAACTGCGAGCCCTGGCTCTCTCGGTGTTCGTACGCCAGCGTCTGACGATGTTCATCGCGAAGCAGCGCTCGAGCGATCTCGAGCAGCTCACGGCCCTCATAGAGGCCGGCCAGGTCACCCCGACCCTCCAGCGGACCTACGCGCTCAGCGAGGCACCGGACGCGATCCGCCATCTCGAATCGGGCCTGGTCCGAGGAAAAGTCGCCATCACCCTGTGACGTGCCGAGGACTGCCTTGCGCAGCCACCTACGACATCGCCAAAGCCGTCCAAGGAAGCCATATCCGTCCATGATCACCGTTGAAGCATTCACCAGGACCTGCGGTCGATTCTTTCCCCATGATTGTCGGCCTTCACCTGACGATGAACCAGAGGCTAGGTAGTAGCAGCACCCCGGACGTCGTAGGCCGTGTAGTGAACCGACCTCTGGGTCAACGGCCGAGAGGTCACGCTCACATTCGCCCAAAAGGATCCAAAGTGCGCGGACCTCGGTGGTCATGCTGCTGACATCTTGCTGACACCGACTGCTAGGGAAGCCAAAGACCCTTCCCGGATAACTCCGAAAAGGGCCTCTGACCTGCGGTTTTGTATTTGCAGCGGGGGCAGGATTTTAACCTGCGACCTCTGGGTTATGAGTGCCGTACCTGGCTGACCGACCGCCTCACATCCACCTCGACTGTGAGCCGGTGTGAGCGTAAAGTCGCAGGTCAGAAGCACAATGAGTTTCCGCCGACCTTCGCCGGCCTTCGGGGCAACGTTTGCGGACACTGTGTGGACACCGACATTCTCGAGCACCTCCCGGAGGCGCCATGGCGTGGATCAAGACGCGGACCACCGATGAGGGCGGCACCCGCTTCGTGGCCTGCTACCGCGACCCCGAAGGCAGACAACGCTCCGCCGGCACCTACTCCTCCCGGCGTGCCGCCGAACGCGCCGGGAACCGCGAAGAAGCCAAAGTCCGCGACGGCGCCTGGCACGACCACTCCCGCGGCCAGGTCACCTTCGCCACCTACGTCGAGACCGTCTGGCTGCCCTCCAAGCAGGTCGAGACCTCCACCCTGGCCGCCTACCGGTCCTACCGGGCAGTCGACCAGCACGGCCAGGTCGTCGACGTCTAGGTATTCAAGCGTCGCGACATCGCTTCGGCGGGGGCGTTCTTCAAGGTCGCCTTGGCTGTTCAGGATGTCCCTTCGGAGATAGTCACCGACCGGGCACCGCCGTTGGCGAACGTGATCGACGAGCTGGTCCCTGCCTCGTTGCACAACACCGGCCAGTACGAGAACAACCGTGTCGAGTGCGACCACGGTCGTCTGAAAGCGCGGCTCCGGCCGATGCGCGGGCTCAAGACCCATCGGACGGCGATCGTGGTGATCCCGGGCCACGCCTTCATCCAGAACTTGCGACGTGGCAACTACGAGCTGGCCGTCGACGCCAAACCAGTGTTCTTGTTGGCCACCGCATTCGACGAGCTCAGACCCGCCATCTGAACTGAGCATCACGGGCACAGATCTCGCCTCAGCCTGAGCTGCGATCGAACAATGCAACAGAGCCGGTGTGCCTACAGGAGGTTCAGCGAACCTTCATGGGAATCCGCCTGAGGACTTCACCCCGCCTCGCGAGCGTCACGACCGGAAGAAGCGCACCCTTAGCGAGTGGATCCCTCACGCGCGTTTTCGCGCACGTTCCAGGGCGATCATGATCCGAGCGGCCCCGGCCAGGGATCCGATCAGGATCAGACCACTCACCGCGACAACCAGCCCGATCCACGGGCCGGGTGTGGCGCCCAGCGCACTGCTCACTGCTCCGCCGGCCAGGACAGCGACAACGAGGAGCACCCAGAACCGGTGGCGCGCCCGACCAACTGCTCCGCTCGGCACACCGTCTACACGCCCGACCGACATGGTGGATCACATTCCCAGATGCTGCTGGGCCGGGGTGACGGCCACCAGCACCGTCAAGACGAGCACCACGAGCACCATCACCACGGCCGCGGCCAT
>JBKJON010000590.1:0-11097 GCA_046595715.1 Marmoricola sp. | reverse complement strand
CCCCAGGGTCTTCCCTGGGCGGCAACCGTAGGCCCCCTCAGATGAAGGGACGATGAGAGGCGGCCACGCACCTGGTTGTGGGGGGATCAGGTGCGCAGGGGGCGCCTGCGTCGTCGGCGGTCGACGAGGAGCGCGGTGCCGCCGACCACCCCGAGCACTACAAGGCCTGCCAGCAGCACCTGCTGGATCTCCAGGCCGTCACCGTGGGCCTCGCTGGAGTGCTCGACGGCGTAGCCGATCACCATGACCAGGGTGGCGGCCAACGCAGCGCAGACGATGCCCAACCCGCCGGCGATGTCGACGGCCACGCGTCCAGACAGGACGAGGCCGGCGAGCATGAGGGCGAGAGGGAGCCCGTCGTCGAGGATCGGGCTGATGTTCGGGGTCCACTGGAAGAAGCCCGCCACGGCGACGGCGACGAGCGCGCTGGTCACCATGAGTCCCACGATCGTGGCCGTGCCGACGAGGATGTCGGCGAGGGCGGAGCGCTGCTGCTGGGTGGTGGCGGTCGTGGACCTCAACGGGGGCTCCCTACGGTGTCGAAGAAGAAGGCGAGGTAGCCGGCGGTGAGGCGCTGGGTGTCCTGGAAATGCCCGAAGGTGCCGCGTACCCGACCGTCGATGACGGTGGGGTCGCTGGGCAGGGGCTGGGCGGTGTTGACGACGAGCCCGGCGGCGCGGTGCGCACACTCGTCCACCCACCCTCGGGTGTGCGCGCTGCTCCACTCGGCGCCGCCATGTGCCCGGTTGGTGCGGAAGTCGCCCTGGTAGATGCCCCCATGATCCACGGCGAGGGATGACTGCACCCGCATCATGAGGTTCTCGTAGGCGCGGTGGTTGGGCACGAGGAAAAGCTCGTGGGGTGGGGTGCAGGCGTCGTCGACGAGGTGGGTGGCGGCACCGAGCCGGTACATCGCCTCGGCGCGGTCCCCGGCCGCCCAGGCACGCGTGGCCTTGTCGAACTGCTGCCCGGCCCAGGTGGCTGCGGAGGTGCCGGCGATGAGGCCCTTGCCCGAGTGGGTCCACCAGTTGAAGAAGTGGTCAGGCATCTCCGGCTTCTTCAGCACCCGGTCGGCGTCGCGCGCCCCGAGCAAGAGTCGCCACAGATAGGGCTCGTGCACGCGTGTGCCCGGGCGGAGAGGGGCCGTCGGGTCGGGCGAGGCCAAGAAGTCGGCCAGGGAGGTACGACCGTCTGCGCGCAGGATGACGGCGCCCTGCTGGAGGAAGAAGGCATGCGTGTCGAGGGCGACCACGATGCCATTGCCTGCGACCATCCGCGGATCCGAGGCCGCGGGCTCACCGACCGTCCACGCGCCGGCACCGGCGACGGAGGAGCCGAGGCCCACGACGCCGACCAGCAACGCCGACGACAGGGCCACCAGACGGTGCCCGGACGTCCGACGGCGCAAGCCAGCGCCGTGACAACCTGCGGCCTCTCAGTCATGAGCCAGCTCCTAGCCGTCGTGGTCGCCCCCGGCACTCTAGACCTCGAAGATCGCTCGCGGGCATGCCCTTCGGAGGCGTGGATTCAGTCGAGAATCGGGCCGGGCTCCCTGACCGGAGGGGTCGTGAGCGCCTGGCTCCACCGGCCTCACCGATGCCGGTGATGAGCGCGTGACCGGAACCTGACCGCAGCTGGCCCTGGTCAGGTGGCCGACAGGTTGACTCTGCGAGCCTCCCGTGTGTGAACGATGTCCGCGACGCACCCCGGCTCCTCATCCTTCGCCTGATCGTCTCCAGCGCCCTGATGCTGTTGCTGGAGCTGGCGTTGATCCGGTGGCTCGGCGCCAACGTCGTCCACCTGAGCTACTTCTCCAACTTCGTGCTCCTGGGCTCGTTCCTGGGCATCGGGTTGGGGTTCCTCGTCAGTCGCAAGTCGTGGACCGTCGTGCCGGTTGCGATGCCGTTGCTGGCACTGTTGGTGACCGCGGTCCTGATCTTCCCGGTGACCATCCAGCGGCAGGGCAGTGACGTCATCTACTTCACCGCGATGAAGGTGGCCGGTCCGCCGGCCTGGTTGGCGCTGCCGGTCATCTTCCTGCTGGTGGCGGTGATCCTGGCGGGTCCGGCGGAGATGGTGGGCCGGTGCTTCGGTGGGCTCGAGCCGTTGACCGCCTACCGCTACGACCTGATCGGGTCCCTGCTCGGCATCGTGGTCTTCACGTTGATGTCGTTTCTTCGGGCGCCCTCGGTGATCTGGGGACTGGTGACCTCGCTGGTCTTTCTCGTCCTGGCGACCGGAGTGCGCACGCGACTGGTGTACGCCGTGAGCGGGGTCATCATCGTCGGCATGCTGCTCAGCGAGACCCTGACCGCTGGTGTCAGCTGGTCGCCCTACTACAAGGTGCAGACCCACCACTCGAACTCTGGTCCAGGGGCACTCTCGATCTGGGTCAACGGCGTGCCCCACCAGACGATGGCGAAGGCCTCCTGGCGGCTGCTCAACGCACCCCAGCAGTACGGCACGCCGTACCAGAGGCTGCCGAAGGACAGCCTGGACAACGTGCTCATCGTCGGCGCGGGCTCCGGGTCCGATGTCGCCATCGCCTTGAGCAAGGGCGCCAAGCACATAGACGCGGTCGAGATCGATCCACGCATCCTGCAGCTCGGCCGGCAGCGCAACCCCGACCACGCCTACCAGGACCCTCGCGTCAGCACTCACGTCAACGACGGCCGCGCCTTCCTGCAGTCGACCGACACGAGGTACGACCTCATCCTGTTCGCACTGCCGGACTCGTTGGCACTGGTCAACGGCGCCTCCCAGATCAGGCTGGAGAGCTTCTTGTTCACCCGGCAGGCGCTGGAGTCCGTGCGGGACCACCTCACACCTGATGGTGGCTTCGCGATGTACAACTACTACCGCGAGAACTGGTTGATCGACCGGCTCGCGGGGACGGCCGCCACCGTGTTCGGCCACACTCCGTGCGTGGACAGCTTCACCTCGCACCAGGCGGTCGTGGCGGTGGCCCTGCAGGAGTCGAACCAGGCGTGCGGCACGGCCTACGCGCCAAGCACCAAGGTGGTCGCGCCTGCCACCGACAACGCGCCGTTTCTCTACTTCAAGGGCGGGATGATCCCGTGGCTCTACGTCTGGACCCTGCTCGGCGTCGTGCTGGTCTCCCTGCTGCTGGTACGCACGGTCGGAGGGCCGTTCCGGGAGATGCGGCCTTTCGCCGACCTCTTCTTCATGGGTGCTGCCTTCCTGCTGCTTGAGACCAAGAACGTGGCGAGCTTCGCGCTCATGTTCGGCACCACCTGGTTCGTCAACGCTCTCGTGTTCGCCGGCATCCTGGTGATCGTGCTGGCCGCCGTCGAGACGACGCGGAGACTCAGGACACCACCGCTGCCCGTTGTGTTCGCCGGCATCGCAGGGTCTCTTGCGCTCGCGTGGCTGATCCAGCCGGACGTCCTTCTGGGGCTGTCGTTCTGGCCTCGCTTGGTGTGCGCCAGCCTGCTGGCGTTCCTGCCGATCTATCTGGCCAACGTGGCGTTCGCGAAGAGGTTCGCTGCCACCAGTGACTCCCAGTCCGCGTTCGGGGTGAACCTGCTCGGCTCGATCGTCGGGGGCTGTCTGGAGTATGCAGCGCTGCTGACCGGCTACGACAACCTGCTGATCGTCGCGGGGTTGCTCTATCTCGCCGCCTTCATGTTGACCCCGCGATCCAGCCGTCTGCTACGTACTGTCCCGTAGGGAACATTCACGGGTGGCGAGGGGCGTTCACCCCAGATGTCACAGGCACCCCCGACGGGGAGGACGAGACGCCGCGCCTGTCGGCGTCGGCGTAGACCCGGTCGTGACGGGCGAGGCTGTGCGTCCAGGTCATCTCCGTGCCGACCGTCCGATTGTGCTCAGAGATCCTGCAGCGCTCGGCTTCGTTCTCGACGAGCCGACGGAGCGCCAGCACCATGTCGGCGTCGGAGTCGCAGAGGAATCCTTCGGTCCCGGACCGGATGAAGTCCGTCATGCCGCTCGCGGCATGTCCGATGACGGGTAGTCCCGCACACCGCGCTTCCAGCGCGGCGAGCCCGAAGGACTCCCGGATCGACGGTGCGACGTAGAGGTCCGAGGAGTGCAGGAGGGTCACGACCTCCCGGGGTGTCACCCGACCGGTCAGCGTGACCGCGTCGTACAGGTCCGATCGAGCGAGCTGGCGCCGGACCCTGCCCAGCAGGGGGCCGTCGCCGACGATGGTGAGGTGGAGCGGCACCTCGACCTGCTGCCGTAGCTCCGTGAACATCCCCAACAGCTGAAGCGGACGCTTGCGGCGGGCCAGGCGCATGGTGCTGATGAGGTGGACCGAGCCGTCAGGCCGACCAGACGGTGTACGAACCCGTGGCATGGTGTCCACCGCGTTCGACAGCACGGTGACCTGGGTCCGGTCGGGGAGCTGAGCCCTCAGCTGGACAGCGGCCGCACGGCTGACGGAGGTCCACGTCACGGGTGCGCCACGCAGTCCGGCGGCCGCCGCTGCCACGGCGGGCAACGGACCCATGCCGTTCCACATCGAGTGGACCGTCACCAACGTCGAAACGCCGCTGCGGGCAGCGATCGCCGCCAGAGGTGCGGAGAAAGGTGCCACCACAGAGATATGCGCGTGCACGACATCGAAGGCCCGGAAGTCGAAGGTGGCTGCTTCCAGGAACGACCGGGCGCGGATCACGCGAACCGAACGCGGGCCCCCCTCGCTGCCGGCCGGGGTCGAGGTCAGCACGGTGACGTCGTCCCCACGTTCGTGCTGCCGCGTGGCCAGCCCGTCGACGTGGGTCTCGATGCCGCCCAGGACCGGCAGGTAGTGGTCGGTGAGGTGCAGGATCTTCATGCGGTCGATCCCCAGGCCGGTCGCGGTGAACGCTGGAACCACGCCCAGCCACCGAGCAGGAGGCCGCCGAGAGGAACCTCCATCGCGATCAGGAAGAACCGGTAGACGAGCACGCCGGCGACCACCTCCACTGGGTCGAGCCCGTTGGCGACGAGCCACGCGATGGTGCCGATCTCGGCGAACCCGGCACCGCCGGGGGTGAACGGGACAAGACTGCTGAGGCGTTCGATCGCGGCCGCCATCAACACGATCGTCAGCGGAGCCTGGAGACCGACTGCCCGGAGGCTGAACTCCAGCAGGGCCACCTGGGCCGCCACGTAGACGAGGCTGGCCGGCAGCAACCTGCCCCAGTGGTCGAGAAGCAGCCGATGCGTGCGGAGGATCGTCTCTCGCAGGGTGGTGAGCACAGGGGTCGATCGCCACCCGAGGCGGCCGGGAATTGTCGCAGGAACGAGCGAACCCGTGCGTTCGCTCCTCAGCACGACCACCTGGATGAGCCCCACGATCAACAGCACCGCCGCGCAGACCGAGGCGACCACCCAGAGGGTGGCGGGAACGTGACCGGTGACCAGCGTGAGTCCGATGACGGCTACGACCGGCAGGACCAGCTTGGTCGCCACGTCGAGTGCGTTGGTCAGGACGCAGAAGGTGGCGAACGCAATGTTCGAGTGCCCCCAGGTGCGCACCATGCGCCAGTTGAGTCCAGTGGCGACGGCGCCACCGAAGGGGATGAGGTTGGCGACCGCGCTGCCGCTGAGGTTGAGCAGCAGGCTCCGTCGTACGCCGAGACCAGGCAGGGCCGCAGCCAGCACCGTGGCGTACACCGCGAGCCCGGCCAGCCAGATGGCACTGAGCTCTGCCACCTGCCGAAGCCTCAGGCCACGCAGCACCGAGAGCACGTCGTTCCACGTCGTGCCGGCCACACCATGAGTCGCGGTCCACAGTCCGCCGCCGATCAGGGCCGCAACCAGGATCGACTTCCAGGTCCAGCCGGTCCACGAACGAACAAGCCCGCGCCGTCGTACGACGCGGCCAGGGCCGGGATCGGCGCTTGTCACCGGGATCGTCATGGTTTCTCCGCCCACGGGAAGATCAGGCCCGGCCGTAGTCGTCCTGGAGGCGGACGATGTCGTCCTCGCCGGTGTAGGAACCCACCTGGATCTCGACGATGATGAGGTCACCAGCTTCGTCGTTAGCGATGCGGTGGGCCACCCCACGCGGGACATAGAGGTGTTGCCCCGGCTCGACGAGTGCCTGGTCCGTCCCCACGGTGCAGGTGGCGACTCCGACGACGACGAGCCAGTGCTCGGACCGGTAGCGGTGTGTCTGTAGGGAGAGCCGCGCGTGGGGCCGGACCGTGATCCGCTTGATCTTGTGGTCCTGGCCCACGTCCAGGACCTCCCAGGATCCCCAGGGACGTTCCGCGTGGTCGAGGACCTGGGTCCGTACCTGCGTGGGGGTGGCGCTCATCCTTGCTCCTCGAGTCGATGGAGCAAGGATCGCGTGAACTGCCTGCCGAGAACCTGACCAGGTTGTTCCCGCCACGAGCCACCGCTGGCGAGGACCAGGACCGCAGGGCCAGGGCGGTGCGGACGGCTGCTGCTGGATGGGCAGTCAGGCTGCAGGCAGGCGATGCGCAGTGTGATGTCGAGGTCAGTCGTCCACGGAGTGTCACGACGTCAGTCCTGACCAGGGGGTCATCATGTCGCTCACCGGCCCGTTCTTCCTCGACGGCATCGCCGTGCTGACCGTCGCGGCGTTCTTGGGGCTGGTCGCGGTGTGGCCACGGCTGACCTCGCCCACCCCGTGGCACGTCGTGGGCCGCATGGTCTCGTTGGCCCTGGTCAACGTGCTCGTGCTCCTCACCGCGGCCACTCAGCTGAACGCGGCGTACCTCTTCTTTGCTGGGTGGTCCGACCTCCAGGGAGCCATGACCGGCCACATCGCCCAGACCGGACTCGACCGCGGGGGCGCGGCGGCACTGGCGCCGAACGTCGCGGTGGGCGGGGTTTCTGCCAAGGTCGCGGCTCAGGTACCGGCACTGAGCCAACGGGTCGGGCCCAACGGCCTTCTCAGGTACACCGTGCATGGCGCTCTCAGTGGGCTGACCGGCACCGTGCTGGTCCAGCTGCCCAAGGGCTACACCTCCACGGCGTCGACGCACCGCTATCCCGTTCTCGAGGCCTTCCACGGCTACCCCAGCGAGCCCTTGAACTGGGTCAAGATCTTCGACATCGGGCACGTGATCGACCAACAGGTGAAGGCCCACACCCTGCACCCCACGGTGGTGGTGATGCCTCAGATCGAGATGCCGCGGGGAGTCGACACCGAGGGCGTCAACGGAGGGCGAGGGCAGCCGCAGGTCGAGACCTGGCTGACGCGGGACGTCCCGGACTGGGTGGCCCAGCACTTCTGGGTGAGCGCGGATCGCAACGCGTGGGCCACGATCGGGTACTCGGCCGGCGGTTTCGATGCCGCCATGTCCACCGTCCTGCACCCGGCACAGTACGGCGCGGGGATCGTCCTGGGTGGATATTTCAGGCCGGAGTTCGGACCCTTCTACGAGCCGTTCTCGGCCACGAGCGTGGCGGGTCGGGGCTATGACCTGCCCCGCATCGTGGCACACCACCCGCCTCCGGTCTCACTGTGGGTCGAGACCTCACACGCCGACCCTGTCTCCTACAGCTCCAGTGCCCGGTTCCTCCGGTCGACGAAGGCTCCGATGGCGGTGCACGCGGTGGTTCTGCAGAACGCCGGGCACCGCGACTCGGTGTGGATAGCGCTGCTCCCGCAGGCGCTGCGGTGGTTGGGCACCAACATCCATGGGTTCCACCCCTCAACGGTTTCGTCCTCGTCATGACACAGCCCCTTGGGGTCCGGTGACTCCCGCACACAGGTCCCACGACCCCATCCAGCTCACTCGGTCAGCAGCGTGACAAGGTTCGAGCGGCGTGACCATGATCAGCATGACCACCGCGTCCGGCAGCCAGAGGCGCCCGGGCAGCCAGATGGCGGAGCGGACCAGCACGGTCACCGGGTCCTTCCCAGATGGGCGACGTCGGTGGTGGAGGCGTTCAACCAGCGTTCGGCCGTGGCCGTCGGCGTGTGTCGAAGCGCCACGGTGGTCCCCAGCAGCACCAAGGTGTACGCGAAGGTCAGAGGAGCGGAGCCGATGGCTCGGTCCGCGGCGCCCCGAGTGTTGGAATGCGACCGCCACCACCCTGGGCCGACAGACCCACGGATCCATCATGCCGCGCCCTGCTGAACCGGGGCCGACCCCCGGGCGGCGAGGTGCTAGGCCGCAGTAGTACTGCGTCTGCGGCTGACCAGGGGGTCGCGCTTCTCTCCGAGATTGCGCCACCACGCAGGAGCCACGAGGAACGCCTCGGCGCGAAGGGCGGCCAGGGAGACGCTGGGCAGATCGACAGCGGACCGGAAGCAGGCGAACCGCGGGACCCACTCGGGCTGGAACTTCGCGTTCGCGCGGTAGAGGGACTCGATCTGCCAGAAGCGCGAGGCCTGGAGCAGGACCGCGCGCCACAGTCGGAGCACCGGGCCGGCGCCGAGGCGCTCGCCGCGTGCGAAGACGCTGCGGAAGACCGCGAAGTTCAGGGAGACGCGGGTGACACCCAGGGCGGGGGCCTGCGTCATGAGGTCGGTCACCATGAGCTCGATGATGCCGTTCTCGGCCGAACGGTCGCGGCGCATGACGTCGAGGGAGAGACCGTCGCCTCCCCAGGGGACCAGCTGGAGAAGGCCGTGGAGCTCGCCGGAGGCGTCGCGGCAGGTGACCAGGACGGCGTCGGTGTCCTCTGGGTCGGCGAGCCTGCCCAGGGCCATGGAGAAGCCGCGCTCGACCTCCCCGTCGCGCCAGGCCTCTGCGCTGTTCACGACCTCCGCACGGGTGTGCTCGTCCAGGTCGCGGACCCGGTGACAGGTGGTGCTCAGACCTGCCCGTCGGCATCGTGAGACGGCTTGGCGCACCACCCGCATCCGTCGCCCCTCGGTGGTGAAGTCCGCGGTCGTCAGGATGGCTTCGTCGCCGAGCTCGAGAGCGTCGAGTCCGGCTCGGTGGTAGGCCTCGGCCCCTTGCTCACTGGCACCGAGGACGCCGACGATCCATCCGTGTGCGGCTGCCTCCTCCAGCCATGCAGAGATGGCGCCGGTCCAGGCTTCGGGGTCACCCAGGGGGTCGCCCGCGGCCAGCGAGACCCCACCCACGATGCGGTAGCTGACGGCAGCCTTTCGGCTTGGTGAGAAGATCACGGCTCGGTCCTCGCGCAGGGCGAACCAGGACAGCGAGTCGACCGCTCCCCACTGGTCCAGCAGGCCTCTCACATCTTTGCGTTCGGTGTCGTCAAGGCGATGCGGCCCGGCTGCCGGCTGGAGCGCCACGAGGACGAGGACCAGGAGAAGCGCTGCTCCGAGCACCGCGAGTGCGATCGAGGTGCGTGCTGCCGCACCTGGGCTGACGAACGTGACGGGCCCCGAGATCCCGGCCAGACCGAAGAAGGCCTCGGTCAGCCTGGACACGGCCGTGCTGCCGGGCGCGAGATCGTCGAGGTCGGTGCTGATCCACACGAAACCGAGCAAGGTGGCCAGAGGGACGCCCAGGACGACAAGGGTCAGGATGCGGCGCGGTGAGCGTGGGTCCGGCAGGGCCTGGAACCGGTGGCGTGCGGCGAGGAGCAGGAGGAACACGCTTGCGGTGAAGGTCGCCTCCTCCACGTCGAGGCCCTTGACCAGGTGGGCTGCGGTGGCGAACGCGGTCAGGATGGTGGCGAGCAGCCACGCCCGGTACTTGCCGCGACGTAGACCGTTGGCCAACAGCATGAGGACCACCCCCGCGGCCAGGGTCCCGGTGGAGGCGGCAGCAGGGAACACGGCGGGGACGATCTCGGCGAGGACGCGTGTGCGCGCATGGATGGCGGGGGACGCTGCACTGACCAGGGAGAGGGCCCCGACCAGCCAGACCAGGCGCGCGATCGTCGAAGGGGTGCGGAGCTTGTCGGCCCAGCGCCGGGCTCGGCTCCCGGACGAGGGCTTCCCGTCGGGCAGGGTCTGGGTCTCGTGACACTGGTGTGTCCGCGGATGGCTCACCGACCGCTGCTCCCTCACAGCCCTCGAGGCGAAGGAGAGCGATGAGGTGGTGGGGGTGCGAAGTCTGGCGAGCCCGCTGCGCGCCGACGTTGCTGGAGGCGAGGCCGGTGTTCCTCTCGATCCCGTCGAGCCCACGCCGCAACCATGCCTGGATGGGTGCTGCGGCAAGGTGTCCACCCCCGCACCGTGCGCTCTGCTACCTGACTGCTGCCTGACTGCTGCCCGACGCCAGGGTGGGTCGCAAGGGTGCCCGTGGGTGCGGCCCCCTCGGGTGGGTACGGTCGAGCATGCTCGTGGGACTCGTGTGCGCTCTGGGGACATCCCTGTGCTACGGGGTCGGCTCGGTCCTGCAGGCCGTGGCGGCGCGTGGCACAGGCTCAGCCTCGCACCTTGACCCTCGACTGCTGCTCCGGTTGCTGCGCGCCTGGCGCTACCTGCTGGGCCTGACGTTGGACGGCGCGGGATTCGTGCTCTCCCTGGTCGCCCTGCGTTCGCTGCCGCTGTACGTCGTCCAGTCGGTGGTCGCGAGCTTCCTAGCGGTCACGGCAGTGACCGGTGTGATCGTTCTCGGAACCCGCATGCGCAGGGGCGAGCAGCTCGCCCTGATGGTGGTCGTCCTGGGCCTCGCGCTGGTCAGCCTCTCCGCGGCACCGGAGTCCGCGGTGGCACCCGGCCTGCGCGTGGAGTGGCTGCTCCTCGCGTCCGCGGCGCTGCTGGTCCTCGTGTCGCTTCCCCTGGGGAGACTGGGTGGCCGTCAGGGTGCCTGGGCCCTCGGTGGTGTCGCGGGTCTGGCGTTCGGTGTCGTCGCCGTCAGCGCGCGACTGTTGTCGTCGTTGACGGGCCGCGGCAGCCTGGTCGCCCTGGTCCAGCAGATGCTGGAGTCGCCGGCGGCGTATGCCCTCCTGGTGGCAGCACCGTTGGCGCTGGTGACCTATGCGACCGCGCTCCAGCGCGGCAGCGTCGTCCAGGCCACGGCCCCGTTGGTGGTGGGGGAGACGGTGCTGCCCGCGCTCGTGGGCCTGATCCTCCTGGGTGATCACGCGAGGCCGGGGTGGGGTGTGGCGGGCGCCGCAGGGTTCTTCCTGGCCGTGGGAGCCGCTGTGCTGCTCTCCCGTTTCGGCGAGGTGGCCGCCGTTCCACCAGCGGCCACCTCGCCGAAACGGGAGAGCAGCACAGCG
>JBKJON010000586.1:0-6184 GCA_046595715.1 Marmoricola sp. | reverse complement strand
CGGCTTCCTCCCCCAGGCCGGGACGGCCACCTTCGTCCGCTGGCCCGCGAGGGCCCGCGTCGACCACGCCCTGGAGAAGTGGCAGGAGGTCAGCACCTCCTACGACCCGATGCTGGGCAAGGTGATCGCCCACGGGCCTGACCGGGAGTCCGCCCGCCTGACCCTGGTGGCGGCGCTCGACGACACCGCCATCCTGGGCCTGACGACCAACGCCGGATTCCTGCGAGCCATCGCCGCGAGCGACGAGTTCCGCGACGCCACCATCGACACGGCCTGGCTCGACACGGCCGAGGTCGCGGCCCCGACGCCCGACGTGGCACGGATCTTCGCCGCCTGGACCGCCGCCATGCTCGTCGCCGAGACCAGCAGCGGCCCGTTCCGCAGCGACGGCTTCCGTCTCGGAGCCGGGCCGGCGCCGGTGCTGGTGCAGCTCGACGTCCCGCTGCACGTCGACCGCGTCCACGGCCGGATCGGCGACACCGAGGTGCGCCAGCTCTCAGCGGAGCAGCACGTCATGGTCCTCACGCTCGACGGTCGACGGCAGCAGGCCGTGGTGAACGCGGAGAGCCATCGCGTCGAGGTCGTGCACCTCGGGCAGCGCTTCGTCTTCGAACGGCCCGACGTCTTCGCCGCCCACGGTCCGGCCGCCGGCGAGGGCACCCTCACCGCCCCGATGCCGGGCACCGTCCTGGACGTGGACGTCGCAGAGGGCGATCCTGTCGAGGAGGGCCAGCGGCTCGGCGTACTGGAGGCGATGAAGATGGAGCTCGCGCTCAGGGCGCCGTTCACGGGCACGGTGACCACGGTCGGCGCCTCCGCCGGCGACCAGGTCGCCCTCGGACAGACCCTGTTCGTCGTGGAGCCCCCGGCGGTCGACCAGTGAGCACCGACGAGCGGTCGGCCGCCACCCCCGCGAAGGTCACGATCTACGAGGTCGGTCCCCGCGACGGGCTGCAGAACGAGAAGGCCGTCGTCCCGGTCGCCGCCAAGGCGGAGTTCATCCACCGGCTCCTCGCGGCGGGCCTGCCCGTGGTCGAGGCGACGAGCTTCGTGCACCCCAGGTGGGTCCCCCAGCTGGCCGACGCCGGCGCGCTGATGGGGTTCCTGGGCGAGACCGGCAGGAAGCTCCCGGTCCTGGTTCCCAACGAGCGCGGGCTCGACCGCGCCCTCGAGCTGGGGTGCGAGCACATCGCCATCTTCGGCAGTGCGACCGAGACCTTCGCACAGCGCAACCTCAACCGCAGCCTGGACGAGCAGTTCGCGATGTTCGAGCCGACCGTCACGCGAGCCCGGGAGGCGGGCCTGGACGTGCGCGCCTACCTCAGCATGTGCTTCGGCGACCCGTGGGAGGGCGAGGTGCCGATCGATCAGGTGGTCGACGTCGGGAAGCGCCTGCACGACCTCGGGGTGAGCCAGCTCTCCCTCGGCGACACCATCGGCGTCGGGACCGCTGGCCACGTCAAGGAGCTGCTGACGGCGTTCAACGACGCGGGGCTGCCGAACGAGGCGCTGGCGGTGCACTTCCACGACACCTACGGGCAGGCGCTGGCCAACGCGCTCGCGGCGCTGCAGCACGGCATCACGACCTTCGACGCCAGCGCCGGCGGCCTGGGTGGGTGCCCCTACGCCAAGAGTGCGACCGGCAACCTGGCCACCGAGGACCTCGTCTGGATGCTCCACGGGCTCGGGATCGAGACCGGGGTCGACCTCGCGTCGCTGGTGGCGACCAGCACCTGGATGGCCGGCATCCTCGGCCGCCCGAGCCCCTCACGCGTGGTCACCGCACTCACCCCGGGCGACTGACGGCTCGCTGGTGGAGCCGGTCCCCTCCGCGTGCGGCAGAATGCGCGCATGAGCCGACGGGTCTACCTGCACGTCGGGACACCGAAGAGCGGCACGAGCTATCTGCAGGACAAGCTCGCGCTCAACCGGGCACCCCTCGAGCAGCAGGGCATCGACTACATCCACACCCGCACCGGCAACCACTTCGAGGCCGCCCTCGACCTGATCGGCGAGCGCTGGGCCGGCGAGGAGAAGGTGGCTCGGGGGCAGTGGGACGCACTCGTCCTGGAGGCAGGCAAGGCCCGTCAACACGTCCTGGTGAGCCACGAGATCCTCGCGGCGGCGGGTCCTGAGGCGGTGACGCGAGCGACGTCGTCGTTCCCTGACCACGAGGTCCACGTGGTGGTGACCGCCCGCGACCTCGGTCGCCAGATCCCGGCGGAGTGGCAGGAGCGCGTCAAGCACCGTGGTCGTCGTGACTACTCCGAGTTCCTCAGGGCGCTGCAGAAGAACTACGGCCGCACCGACTGGCAGATGTGGTTCTGGCGCGTCCAGGACCTGCCGCGGATCCTCGCCGCGTGGGGCGCGCACCTTCCGCCCGAACGCCTGCACCTCGTCACGGTCCCCCCGAGCGGCGCCCCGCACGACCTGCTCTGGCAGCGTTTCGCCGAGGTGGTCGGGATCAGCCCCGAGACCCCCTTCGCGGAGAGTGCGACGACGAACGCGTCCCTGGGGGCCGCGGAGGTCACCCTCCTGCGTCGCCTCAACCTCGAGCTGGCCGAGCGTGAGGTCCAGCGGGAGACCTACGTGACCTGGGTGCGCGAGACGATCGTCAAGGAGGTCCTCGCGGTCCGACCCGACAAGCACACAGCGACGGTCCCCCCGGACCGACGGGCGGTGGTCGAGGAGATCACCGCCGACTGGCTCGAGAAGATCCGCGGCTCCGCGGTCGACGTGGTCGGCGACCTCGACGACCTGGTCCCCGTGTGGCCGGAGGACAGCGGCCACTGGCGCGACCCGGACGACGCTGACCCCGCGGTCGTCGCCGAAGCAGCCATCCAGGCCCTCGCCCACGTGCTCGACGAGGTCCAGAACCACTCCCCCGACACGGGTCCGGTCGCACGGCTCGCGCGGCGGCTGCGCGGCTGATGACACCGATCCCGACAGCAGACCCCTCGGCGGCACCGACGTACGGCGACTCCGTCTGGGCCTGGGCCGACCACCTCCGCGCCGGGGGGACGACGCCCTGGTCGGCCTGGCACCACCCCGCTGACGCCACCGGCGCGAGGCAGTCCGGCCCGGTGCCCGACGCCATCCACCTCGAGCTCGTACGCCGGATCAACCTCGCCGCCGGACCAGACGCCCACGACCTCCGGGGCCTGGCCGACCGGGTCTTCGCCACTGCGTCGCCGGGTCGCGGCCTGCTCGACGTACCCCTCCCCTGGCCGCGGGAACCACGACGCTTCGGCACCCCCGCGATGGACCCGAGCGGCCTGCCCGAGGAGGAGCTGGTCCGCCTGGGCGTGGGGGTCCTGGCCCACCTGCTCCCCGGTCTGCGCCCACCCCCGCGCGTGTGGCGGAGAACCCCCTGGTCGACCCCCTGGCGCCGGCGATTCCGACTCCACGGCGCCCCGGCCACGGTCGCCGCCGTACGCCGTGGCCTCCTCGCCCAGGGATACCTCGAGACCGACTGGCGCCCGACCCATGTCGTCATCGGCCGTCCGGTCGAGGTGATGATGGCCGAGCACTGGGCCGAGGCCGTGCGCAACGGCGGCATCCTGAAGTGGAGCACCACCTGGCGCCGGGCCCAGGCAGCCGGGCGCCTCCCGGACCCCATCGACCTCACGGGGATCGCCGAGCGGCTCCGGGACCGTAGCCGCGAGCCGCTCCACGTGGTGGTCGCCCGGGATGCCGAACGGGCCGCCGCCCTGACGACGGCCGTGCTGCGGGCCCGGCCCGTCCAGCTCGGGAGCAGCGGGGACGCCGCGCTCTCGGACCTGCTCAGGCGTCTCAACCGGCTGACCGGCATGACCCAGGGGCCGGGTCGGGTCCGTGACGTGGCCAGGACCCTGGTCGCCGTGCTGGAGGAGGACCGGGCCGACGTGGTGGTCCGCAGCGCGGGTAGGTCCCTGTCGATCGCACCCGTCAGCCCACCCGCCTCCCTGCCGTGGGCGCGCGACGTGGCGGCGACCACCGCGGAGCGGCTGCGTCGCGCTGGCTACGCTGTCCACGGCGATCCGGACGCCCTGGCTCCCACCGACCACCGGCTGCCCGGCACCATCGACCGAGAGCACACCCTCGAGCTGGCCGTGACGGGCCTGCTCCGGACCTGGCACCAGGGAGGACAGCCGTGACCCGACGCGTGCTCCTCCACGTCGGTGCCCCCAAGACGGGCACGTCCTTCGTCCAGGACATCCTGTTCACCCAGCGCGACACCCTCCGGGAGCGCGGCATTCTCTACGCCGCCGACCGGCACGATGCCCACTTCCTGGCCGCACTCGACCTGATGGAGCTGCCCTGGGGCGGTCTCGAGCGGGAGGCCGGCGGCGCCTGGGAGCGTCTCGCAGCGCAGGTCCGCGAGTGGCCCGGCACCTCGATCATCAGCCACGAGATCTTCGGGACCGCCTCGCGGGTCCAGGTCGCGCGTGCGCTGTCGACCCTCGGGGACGCCTCCGAGATCCACCTCGTGTTCTCCGCCCGCGACCTGGTGCGCCAGATTCCCGCCGAGTGGCAGGAGAACCTCAAGCACCGGCGGACCACGGAGTACGCCCAGTTCATCGACCGGCTGCGTGACGAGCAGCGCAGCACCGAGGTCGCCCAGTGGTTCTGGGGCGTCCAGGAGGTGCCCGACGTGCTCGACCGCTGGGCCGATTCGATCCCTCGCGACCGGGTGCACCTGGTCACAGTGCCGCCTCCGGGCTCGAGCCCTACGCTGCTCTGGGAACGGTTCGCGGGCCTCTTCGGCCTCGACCCGACCGAGTTCACGCCGACCGCCCGCTCCAACGCCTCCCTCGGCGTACCCGAGTCGGCGATGGTCCGCCGACTCAACGAGCGACTCAACGACGTCCTCCCGAACCACCACTACCGGCGGTTCGTCCGCGAGCTCCTGGTGCACGAGCACCTCTCGAGCCGTCCTGGCTCGGCCCGGTTGTCGCTGTCCGACGAGGCCCACCGGTGGGCCAGCGACCTCGGTCGCTCCTGGGTCAGCGAGCTCGCCCTGCGTGGGTACGACGTGGTGGGCGAGCTCGACGACCTCGTGCCCGGCCCGCCACAACCGTTCACCGACCCCGACACGGTCGCGGAGCGGGAGGTCTCCGACGCCGCGATCGACGCGCTGGCGATCATGACGAACGAGGCCGCCCGTCTGCGTGACTCCGAGATCGCGCTGAGCGCAGTCATCGAGGACCTGATGGGCCAGCTCGACAAGTTCTACGGCACCCGGTCCTACAAGGCCAAGGAGCGCGCGGTGGCGATGTCGCGGAGCAACGCCGTGGCGCGGGGCGGGCTGGCGGTCTACCGGCGATTGCGGGGCAGGAACTCCCGGTCGACGTAGCGGCCGATCTTCCAGGTCGCGAAGCCGTCGGCGCTCAGCCCCACCAGGCCTCCGACCACCGGGATGCGGCGCCCGACCGTGGTCGCGATGCGCTTCCCTGCCACCTTGGTGACCAGCTCCGAGGCGACCTCGTTGGCCATGATGTTGTCCAGGTGCGGGTCATGGACCGGAGCCGTCGCGAGCGCCATCGGCGTGCCGGGAAGCTTCTTCTTCTTCACCAGGGCAAGCATGCGCTCCTCGCCCAGGAGGCTGGCCAGGATCGCGTTGCGCGTACGCCGGTCGGCAAGGTCGTAGCCGCGGAGGTGGGCGATCGCCGCGACCATCCGGCACTGGATCAGGGCGAGGCCGGTGATGTTGGCGGGCACCGTGACGGCCATCGTGACCAGGCCCCCGATGTTGGTCAGGAGACCTTGCGCACCAGCCATCCGCACATGGTTCTCGATCAGGTCCTTGACCGCCCGGTCGACGTCGCCGTCGTGCTGGTCGAGCTGCTTCTGAGCAGCCATCGCGGCACCGTCGAGCGGCCCGATGCCCCGGATGGCGCGCTCCAGAGCCTGGTGCACGAAGCCCGCGGTGGCATTGGGAGCGATCTGCGTGATCTTGGGCGCCAACGTCCGGCCGACGCGTTTTGAGAGGCTCATGGGCCAAGCCTACAAAGCGGCCTGTGGTGGCCACCAGTCCGCCGTCTCGAAACAGGCGCCGGTTTGCTGCAACGATGGCCCGGTGCCTCTCGAGCCGTCGCCTTCCCCCTGGGCGTTCCCCCTTGCTGAGTCCGGCGACGGCGACCTCGTGGCGATCGGTGCCGATCTTGCGCCCGGCACTCTGCTGACGGCCTACCGAGGCGGGCTC